>NZ_JBICKE010000126.1:0-91791 GCF_043103865.1 Pseudomonas sp. yb_5 | reverse complement strand
CCCGATGTGTGCCCACCACCGTGGTAGGAGCGGGTTTACCCGCGAATACGATGGCGGCGGCAACGGTGAACGGCAGGTGGAGATTGGCCAGCAGACCCGGCCTATTTGGAAGTGACCTTCACCCACCACTGCGTATGCCGCTCGATATTCACCGGCAACGCCGGCACCAGCGAGGCCAGCGCCAGGTCGGTGTTGGTCAGCGGGAAGCTGCCGGTCACGCGCAGGTCGGCGACCTTGGCATCCACCCCGAGGTAGCCGCTGCGATACTGGCCCAATGTGGCGAGCAGGTCGCCCAGGCGTACGTTGTCGACCACCAGCATGCCGCGGGTCCAGGCATCGGCACCGGCGGGCACCGTGCCAACCTGGCCGAGGCCGTTGGCGTTCATCAACACTTGCTGGCCTTCGCGCAGCACCTGTTCGTCGCCGCTGTCATGTGGCATGGCGGCGACCGAGGCTTGCAGCACTTCCAGGCGCGTACCGCCGGCTTCGCGGCGCACCAGGAAGCGCGTGCCCAGTGGCCGCAAGCGACCGTCTTCAGTGCGGACCAGCAGCGGGCGTGGGTCCTGGTGGCCGGTTTCGACCGAGATCTCGCCCTGATGCAGCACGATCACCCGTTGTGCGCCGGCATAGTCGATGTCCACGGCGGTGTGGGTGTTCAGGCTCAGCAGTGTGCCGTCTTCCAGGCGCAAGGTACGCAATTCACCCGTGGCGGTGCGCTGGTCGGCCAGCCAGTAGCTGGGTGCCAGCGACGGCGCACCGACCCATGCCAGCAGCGCGCCGAGCAGAAACGTGCCGGCCAGCCCGCCGCCAACCTTGCCAATGCGTCGTCGCAGGCTGACGCGCGATTGCAGCAACGCCTGGCGTGCCGGGCCAGCCGCCGCGCTAACGCGCTGGTCCATGGCGCCGAGCTGGCGCCAGGCACGTGCGTGTTCTTCGCTGGCAGCATGCCAGCGCATGAATTCATTGCGTTCATCAGGCGTGCCGCTGCTGTCACCGAGGCTGAGTTTCCAGGCAATCGCGGCTTCCAGAACCCGGGACGAAACAGGGACGTTGCTCACGTCGGCTCCCCGTACAGGGCTACGTAGCACTGGCGCATGCCTTGGGCGATGTACTGGCGCGCCCGTGATACCGAAACGCCAAGGCGCTCGGCAATCTCGGCATGGCCCATGCCGTCCAGACGGCTGTGCAGAAACGCAGTGCGAGCCTTGCTCGACAGCTTGCCGAGCAGGCGGTCGATGGCTTTGAGGTCTTCAAGGATCAGGTGCTGCATTTCTGGCGAGGGCTGTTCGGCTTCAGGGATCAGTGCCAGCTCGGCCAGGTAGGCCTGTTCCAGTGCGGCGCGGCGGAAGTGGTCGAACATCAGCCCCTTGGCCACGGCGGCCAGAAACGCGCGGGGTTCGCGGGGTATGTCCAGTTGCTCACGACCGAGCAGGCGCACGAAGGTGTCCTGGCTCAGGTCTTCAGCACGTTGGCGGCAGGCCATGCTGCGTTGCAGCCAGGCGAGCAGCCAGCCGCGGTGGTCGCGGTACAGTGCACCGACCAGATCGGCGTGTGGGCTTTGTGCAGAAGACAAGCAGCGTCCCCCCGGAACGAATGCATTAACTAACGATAATTATTCGCGATTGTTGCAGAGGGGAGGGGGTGGGTGCAATGGACGCTTATCGGATTGCCATCATGGAAAAGGCTGAAGGGTATGCCTTGGAATTTCCAGTGCCTATCCCTACAAACCATGACTCTGCATCTTGCGCCGTCGCCACCCGCGCAACCGCTGCTCCAACTGCAGCGGGCTGTCCAGCTGCTGGCGCCGGGCCTGGCTGAACAGGATCAACGCCAGCTCTGCGGTCACCAGGGCATCAGCACTGGCATGATGGCGCTCTTCTACCTGCAAGCCAAACCGCGCCACCCAGTCATCCAGCCCGGCCTCGCGAAGCACCGTGTCAGGGTTGAGCATCGGTGCCAGTTCGGCAACGTCGAGGAACCGTGACTGCAAGCGATGCCCAAGGCTCTCCTTTAGCGCACGGGCCAGCATGCGCTGGTCGAATGACGCGTGAAACGCCAGCACCGGGCTGTCACCAATGAAATCGAGCAAATCCAGCAGGGCCTCGGCCGGGTCGCAACCGGCAGCCAGGGCGCTGGGGCCCAGGCCGTGGATCAGTACGCTGGCGTTGGTCTTCTGCAAAGGCCGGTGCAGCGTGCGTTCGAACTGCTGGGCAAAGTCTATGGCACCGTCTTCGATCGCCACTGCCCCGATCGACAGTACCTGGTCCCGGTTGGGGTTGAGCCCGCTGGTTTCCAGGTCCAGCACCACCCAGCGCTGCTCGCGCAGGGTGCATACCCCTAGCGGCACGGGCTTGGGCAACCGGGCCAGGCGCTGGCGTGTGGTGTGGTCCAGCTCGGGCGCGCTGGGGCGCAGCCAGGCGAACAGGCTCACAACTGGTACCGCAAGGCCAGGCTGCTTTGCAGGCGCTGGGCCTGGCGCAGCGACTCGCGCAGGATGCGCCGGTCCAGGTGGTTGAGGCTGTCCGGGTCGAGCCGGTTGGAGTAAGGCAGGTTGTCGCGTATCTGGCGCTGGTGCTGCTGCATGCGGGTTTGCTGGATGAAGTGGTAGGCCTCTTCATAGGCGGCGCCGTCCAAAGGCTCAATCACGCCCTTGGCCACCAGTTGGCGCAGGCGCTCCAGGGTATTGCAGGCAGCTATGCCATTGGCCAGGGCCAGCAAACGGGCACCGTCGACGAAGGGCGTCAGGCCTTGGACCTTGAGGTCGAGGGTCGCCGCCTTGTCGTTGCCCTGGCGGGTCAGCACGAACTCGCGCAACCGGCCCACCGGCGGGCGTTGGCGCAGGGCGTTGTCAGCCATCATGCGCTGGAAGATACGGTTGTCGGCTACCTGTGCCAGCAGGCCCTGGCGCAGTTGCTCGCAGCCTTGCTCGTCGCCCCACACCACACGCAGGTCGAAGTAGATGCTCGAACCCAGCAGGTTCTCCGGGCTGGCTTCGCGAACAAACCCGGCAAAGCGTCGCGCCCACTCGCTGCGCGACAGGCACAGTTCGGGGTTGCCGGCCATGACGTTACCCATGCACAGGGTGAAACCGCACTGGGCCAGGCACTGGTTGATGTATTGCGCCAGCGGCAGCAGGCGAGCGCGGATGGCGTCGGCCTCGGCGCTGTCGACCGCTTCGAAGAGGATGCCGTTGTCCTGGTCGGTGTGCAGGGTCTGCTCGCGTCGCCCCTCGCTGCCAAAGCACAGCCAGCTGAACGGCACGCCCGGGTCGCCACGTTCGGCCAAGGCCAGTTCGATGACCCGGCACACGGTATGGTCGTTGAGCAAGGTAATGATCTGGGTGATCTGCGTCGACGATGCGCCATGGGCCAGCATGCGTTCCACAAGCTGGCTGATTTCTCCGCGCAGTGAAACCAGCGTATCCAGGCGTGGCGCATGGCGTATGGTGCGCGCCAGGTGAACCAGATCGACCCGTTGCAAGGAAAACAGGTCGCGCTCGGAAACCACCCCACACAGGCGCCGGTTTTCCACCAGGCATACATGGGCAATATGCCGCTCGGTCATGGCCATGGCGGCATCGAAGGCGCTGGCCTGGGGTGGGAGGTAGAACGGTTTGGCTGTCATGTGCTGGTCGATGGCGGCGCCCAGGTCAGTATCTATTGTCGCCACCACCTGGCGCAGATCGCGCAAGGTGAAGATACCGATGGGGTAGCGCTGCGGGTCGACCACCACGATGCTGCCCACCTGTTGCTCGTGCATCAGCCGCACGGCTTCGCGCAGGGGCGTATCGGCGCTGCACACCACCGGATGGCGCATGGCCAGTTCCCCCAGGGGGGTGTTCAGCGAGTATTGGGTGCCGAGGGTTTCCACAGCGCGCTGGCGTACCTGCTGATTGACCTGATCAAGCAGGCTGCTGACACCGCGCAGGGCAAAATCCCGAAACACTTCAGACATCGAGAACACGCGGATGAATGCGGCCTTGTTCAGTTGCAGGCAGAAGGTGTCTTCTCCGGCGAGGTGCTCGGTGCGGGTTGCCCGCTCACCCAGCAGGGCTGCCAGCGGGAAGCATTCGCCGCTGGTGATCTCGAACGTGGTTTCGACACCCGGTTTGGCCAGGTGCTGGCGCTCACCAACCACGCGTCCCTGCTTGACGATGTAGAAGTGTTCGACCGGCCCGTCGGCAGGTTTGACGATGCTTTCACCGCAGGCGTAGAAGCGCAGCTGGCACTGCTCGACCAAGAAGGCCAGGTGGCTGTGCTCCATCTGGTTGAACGGCGGAAAGCGCTGCAGGAACTGCAATGTGCCCTGGATGTTTTGCAGTACTGCCGTCTTGCCCGCCTGGCTGTAGGCGTCCTTTTTACTCATGAAACTGACCGTATCGCTATGCCGAACTATATATATCTATATATAGGTACCGGCCATGTTGTTCTCTGCCTCCATGGTCGGCTTGCGGCGAGGTGGTGCCCATTGGACGTAAGTCTATGAGCGCCCCTGTCAGAGACCCGACGAAAGGAGAAACGGGTTACGCAAGTACTGCGGTCCTAATGCTGAAGCGGAATTATTTTGACGAGACAAGCATGCCCGAGCACACCGACATCCTGAGCGACGCCGAGCGCGAGGCCTTGGCCGTGATAAACCAGAGTGCGCCTGTGGCAGCCAGGCCGTTGGTGCTTGTGGTGGATGACAACGCCGTTAACCGGGAGGCGCTGATCCTGTACCTGAAAAGCCGGGGCATCGATGCGGTTGGGGCGGATGGGGCCGAGGAAGCCAGGTTGTACCTGCACTACCAGAAGCGTATCGGGTTGATGATTACCGATTTGCGCATGCAGCCTGAAAGTGGGCTGGACTTGATCAGGACAATTCGCGCGTCGGAGCGGGCGGCGTTGTCGATCATTGTGGTGTCGGGCGACACCGATGTGGAAGAAGCAGTGGATGTGATGCACCTGGGCGTGGTGGATTTCCTGCTCAAGCCGGTGGATTTGGGCAAGCTGTTGGAGCTGGTGAAGAGAGAATTGAAAATGGCTTGATGCGCAGTGGGGGCCGCAAAACGGCCCCCCTGGCGAAGATGTAACTTACAACCCGTTACGCGCCTTGAACTCGCGGCGACGGCGGTGCAGTACCGGCTCGGTATAACCGTTCGGTTGCTTGCCGCCTTCCACCACCAGCTCCACAGCCGCCTGGAATGCCACGTTGTCGTCGAAGTTCGGCGACATCGGACGGTACAGGGCGTCGCCAGCGTTCTGCTGATCGACCACCACGGCCATGCGCTTGAGGCTTTCCAGCACCTGCTCCTGGCTGACCACGCCGTGGCGCAGCCAGTTGGCCAGCAACTGGGCGGAGATGCGCAGGGTGGCACGGTCTTCCATCAGGCCGACGTTGTTGATGTCCGGTACCTTCGAGCAACCCACGCCCTGGTCGATCCAGCGCACCACGTAGCCGAGGATGCCCTGGGCGTTGTTGTCCAGCTCGTTGCGGACCTCTTCGGCCGACCAGTTGGTGTCCGCAGCCAGCGGAATGGCCAGAATGTCGTCCACCGACGCCGGGGTACGTGAAGCCAGTTCACGCTGGCGCGCCTGTACGTCCACCTTGTGGTAGTGCAGGGCGTGCAGGGTGGCGGCAGTCGGCGACGGTACCCAGGCGGTGTTGGCACCGGCCAGCGGGTGGGCGATCTTCTGTTCGAGCATGGCGGCCATCAGGTCTGGCATGGCCCACATGCCTTTGCCGATCTGCGCCCGGCCTTGCAGGCCGGTGGCCAGGCCAACGTCGACGTTGTTGTTTTCGTAGGCGCCGATCCACTTCTCGTTCTTCATGGCACCTTTGCGCACCACGGCGCCGGCTTCCATCGAGGTGTGGATTTCATCGCCAGTGCGGTCAAGGAAACCGGTGTTGATGAACGCCACGCGTTCGGCGGCTGCCTTGATGCAGGACTTGAGGTTGACCGTGGTACGGCGTTCCTCGTCCATGATGCCGACCTTGACGGTGTTGCGCGGCATGCCCAGCAGGTCTTCGACCTGGCTGAAGATCTCGGCGGCGAAGGCCACTTCCTCAGGACCGTGCATCTTCGGCTTGACGATGTACACGCTGCCGCTGCGGGTATTCTTGCGGCTGGTGTTGCCGTTGAGGTTGTGCAGGGCGATCAGGTTGGTGAACAGCCCGTCCTGGATACCTTCGGGGATTTCGTTGCCTTGGGCATCGAGGATCGCCGGGTTGGTCATCAGGTGGCCAACGTTGCGCACGAACAGCAACGAACGACCGTGCAGGGTCACGCTGCCGCCGTCAGGCGTAGCGTACTCGCGGTCCGGGTTCATGGTGCGGGTGAAGGTTTTGCCGCCCTTGCTCACGCATTCGGCCAGGTCGCCTTTCATCAGGCCGAGCCAGTTGCGGTAGACGATGACCTTGTCGTCAGCGTCTACGGCTGCAACCGAGTCTTCGCAGTCCATGATGGTGGTCAGTGCCGACTCCATCAGGATGTCTTTGACGCCAGCGGCGTCGGTGCTGCCGACGGGGGTGCTGGCATCGACCTGGATTTCGAAGTGCAGGCCGTTGTGCTTGAGCAGCACGGCAGTGGGAGCGGCGGCGTCGCCGTGGAAGCCGATCAGTTGCGCATCGTCGCGCAGGCCAGTGTTGCTGCCGCCTTTCAGGGCAACAACCAGCTTGCCGCCTTCGATACGGTAGCCCGTGGAGTCAACGTGCGAGCCGGCTGCCAGTGGCGCGGCTTCGTCGAGGAAGGCGCGGGCGAAGGCGATGACCTTGTCGCCGCGCACCTTGTTGTAACCCTGGCCTTTTTCAGCGCCGCCTTCATCGCTGATGGCATCGGTGCCGTACAGGGCGTCGTACAGCGAACCCCAGCGAGCGTTGGCGGCGTTCAGGGCGAAGCGGGCGTTCATCACCGGCACGACCAGTTGCGGGCCGGCCATGTGGGCGATTTCTTCGTCCACGTTCTGGGTGGTGGCCTGGAAATCGTCGGCTTGTGGCAGCAGGTAGCCGATTTCCTGGAGGAATGCTTTGTAGGCTGCGGCGTCGTGGGCCTGGCCTTTGCGTGCCTGGTGCCAGGCGTCGATCTTGGCTTGCAGCTCGTCGCGCTTGGCGAGCAGGGCTTTGTTCTTTGGAGCGAGGTCATTGATGATCTTCTCTGCACCCGCCCAGAACTGCTCGGCGACGATGCCGGTCCCGGGGATGGCTTCGTTGTTCACGAAGTCGTACAGGACCTTGGCGACCTGAAGGCCACCGACTTGAACGTATCCAGTCATTGCTTGCCTCACTCTGCTCAGCTATTTCGCTCTTCTGTATTAAGCCTGTAGCGCTTCTCTAAACACGGCACCAGTGCATGCCCACGGGTTTGCTCGGGGGCGGCTGGGTGCGGCCTGCCAGACAGGCTGGCAGGCAGTGTGCGTATTTTCACAGGCGCCTTGGCAGACATCCAAACGACGTTTTGTAGTCCGCGCCACGGGATACTACATGAAGCAGTAGGCGGGGCAAAATCAGACTAAAAGCGCCGTTATGCGACCCGTTGGTCGCGTATGGTCACGCTGGGAGTGGGTATGTTCGCAAAAAACAGGTGGATTGTTCCAGATAAATCTTGAAACAGTACACGATTATCTGTGCGGATTGCCCTGCGGCAGGTTGCCGCGCCTTGCCTATACTGACTCGATCACCTGATTTTCTGCCGCCCGGCGCGGTCCGACACGAGGAAGGGCTTGTGGATCATCTTGTACTGACTGTAATTGCCCCTGACAAGGCCGGCCAGGTCGAACGAATTGCCCAGTGCATCGCCGACCACAGTGGTAACTGGCTGGAAAGCCGCATGTCGCGGATGGCCGGGCAGTTTGCTGGCATTCTGCGGGTGGCGGTGCCGGCAGAGAATTACGCCGAGCTTGTGGCCTCGCTGCAGGGGCTGGCCAGGTATGACATTCGCGTGCTGATTGCCGAGAGCGGGATCGAGCCGTCGTGCACCTGGAAGCCGATCGCCATGGAACTGGTGGGTAACGACCGGCCGGGGATCGTACGGGACATTACCCGCTTGTTGGCCGAGTTGCAGGTAAACGTCGAGCGGTTTTCCACAGAAGTGCGGCCGGCGCCGATGAGCAGTGAGCCGTTGTTCCACGCCGACGCATTGCTGGCGCTGCCGTTGACCTTGCCGCTGGAAGAACTGCAGCAGCGGCTGGAGAGCCTGGCGGATGACTTGATGGTGGAGTTGAAGCTGCGGGCAGAGGATTGATCAGCGATTGCCGGGGCCGCTTTGCGGCCCAGTCGCGTTATCCCGATATCACGGGGAAGGCCCTGTGGATAACCTGGGGGTGTACCTCTCCAGCCCAGGTATCACGTGCCTTGCAGAGCTTTGCTCAAAAAACACCCAATTATCAGCAGCTTGTGCACAAAGCACGGGGACGAGGGTGTGGATAACCTATGGAGATGTCTCTGCAGGCCAATAGCTACATGGCCTGCAGAGTTTTGATCGTTTTTCGATCAGTTGCGTTTGCGCAAGCTCAGCCATGCATCCACGCTGTAAATCGCCAAACCTGCCCAGATGAACATGAAGGCCACCAAGGTGCTCGACGACAAATGCTCATCGAACAGCAGTACGGCCTGCAACAGCACCAAGGTCGGTGCCAGGTACTGCAGGAAGCCTAGCGTGGTGTACGGCAGGTGCCGTGCGGCGGCGTTGAAGCATACCAGCGGCACCAGCGTTACCGGCCCCGCGGCCATCAGCCACAGCGCCTCGCTGCTGGTATACAACGCGCCCTGGGCACTCATCGCTGACGGGTGCAGCAGTAGCCAGCCAAGGGCCAGCGGTACCAGCATCCAGGTTTCCACCACCAGGCCTGGCAGTGCTGCTACCGGCGCCTGCTTACGGATCAGCCCATAGAAGCCGAAGCTCAACGCCAGCACCAGTGATACCCACGGCAGGCTGCCCACTTGCCACACCTGCTGCGCGACACCTACGGCGGCCATACCCACCGCCAGCCATTGCAGGCGGCGCAGGCGCTCGCCAAGAATCAGCATGCCCAGCAGGACGTTGATCAGCGGGTTTATGTAATAGCCCAGGCTGGCCTCGAGCATACGGCCGTTGTTCACCGACCACACGTAGGTCAGCCAGTTACCGGCGATCAGTGCCCCGCTCAGTGCCAGGATGCCCAGCCGGCGCGGGTTGTTGCGCAGTTCACGCCACCAGCCGGGGTGTTTCCACACCAGGAGCAGCAGCGAGCCGAACAGTGCTGACCAGAGCACCCGGTGGACAATGATCTCCACCGCCGGGACGCTCTGGATTGCCTTGAAGTAGAGGGGGAAAAGGCCCCAGATGATGTAGGCGCTCAAGCCCAGTATGTACCCGCGACGCGGGTTTGCGGCGTGCATGCAGAATCCTTGCTTAGGTTGCTAAATAAAGCGACGCCTATTGTAGACAGAGGTGGGCGTGCTTCTAGAACAATTTCAGCGGTGTTTCATCCAGCGCAGCCATCTGTTCGCGCAAGGCGAGAATCTGGTCGCCCCAGTAGCGTGGCTGGCCGAACCAAGGGAAGCTGGGCGGGAACGCCGGGTCGTCCCAGCGCCTTGCCAGCCAGGCGCTATAGTGCAGCTGGCGCAGGGCGCGCAGGGGCTCGATCAGGGCCAGCTCGCGCGGGTCGAAGTCGTGGAACTCGTTATAGCCGTCGATCAGCTCGGCCAGTTGCCCCAGGCGCTCCTCGCGGTTGCCGGCCAGCATCATCCACAGGTCTTGCACCGCTGGGCCCATGCGGCAATCGTCGAGGTCGACCACGTGGTACACCTCGTCACGGTGCATCAGGTTGCCCGGGTGCAGGTCGCCGTGCAGGCGGATGAGCTGGTGTGGTGTGCGAGCGTAGATGTCCTCCACCCGCTTGAGCAGATCGCGGGCCACGGACTCGAACGCCGGCAGCAGTTCACGCGGGACAAAATTACCCTCCAGCAAGGTGTTCAGCGAGGCGTGGCCAAAGTTGTCCACAGCCAGTGCCTCACGGTGCTTGAACGGCTTGCTGGCGCCCACGGCATGCAGGCGGCCAAGTAACTGGCCCAGGCGATACAACTGGTCGAGGTTGCCAGGTTCGGGGGCGTGGCCGCCGCGACGTGGGAACAGCGTGAAGCGGAAGCCCTTGTGTTCGAACAAGGTGCGGTCATCGTGCTGCATGGGCGCAACCACCGGGACCTCGCAGTCGGCGAGTTCGGCTGTGAAGGCGTGTTCTTCGAGGATGGCCGCATCGCTCCAGCGGCCTGGGCGGTAGAACTTGGCAATCAACGGCTGCGCGTCTTCGATGCCCACCTGGTACACGCGGTTCTCGTAGCTGTTCAGCGCCAGCACCCGCGCATCGCTGAGAAAGCCCAGGCTTTCCACTGCGTCCAGGACCAGGTCGGGGGTGAGGGTGTCGAAGGGGTGGGACATGGTGGCTCCGGAGGGTAAGCGGCGTGGGGCCATGGTACCGCTTTATACCGGTGCCGGCCCCTTCGCGGGCGTGCCCGCACATTTCGGCCCAGATGCATCGGGTGGTGCGGTCCCTGTGGGAGCGGGCAAGCCCGCGAACCGCGCACCGCGCGGCCAGACTAAGCGGGAACCCCGATCAACACATAAGACGGGTGAAACTGCACCCGCACCACACTGCCATCCACGACCTGCTGGGCAGCCAACCAGTGCGCGTCAGCCATTGCACACAGGGTCTGCCCGTTGCCTAACGCCAGCCTGACTTCACTGGGCCCATCGACCTCTGCCAGCACTTCCTCCACCTTCGTGCAAAGGCAATTGCTCCCCGCTTCGGCCTCTTCCCCCTCCGCCAACAAGCGCACCCACCCGGCCTTGAGCAGCGCCACCACCGTTGTTCCCACTGTCAGCTCCAGGCGCGCCGTGCTGTCGTGGGTGATCAGCGCATCGATCTCCAGCCCGCCACTCAATGCCAGGCTGACGCGGTCATACCGGCCTTCTGGGCGCAGGGCGCTGACCTGGCCCTGCAACTGGTTGCGCGCACTGGTGCGCAGCATCAGGCGCCCGAGCAGGTCGAGGTCGCTGGATTCTTCGGCGGCTTCAAGGATTTGTGCCTGCAGGGCCTGCAGCCGTTGGTACAGGCGCAGCACCCGCTCGCCTTCCGGCGACAAGTGCGCACCGCCGCCGCCACGGCCACCGGTGCTGCGCTTGACCAAAGGTTGGCTGGCCAGATTGTTGAGCTCGTCGATGGCATCCCAGGCCGCCTTGTAGCTGATACCCGCTGCCTTGGCTGCGCGGGTGATCGAGCCTTGTTCGGCAATGTGCTGCAGCAGCGCGATGCGCTGTGGGCGGCGGGCGATGTGCTGGGTGAGAAGGGGGGGTAGGGACATGGGTATTCCGTATACAAGGGTGCTTTACAAATGGGCAGGTCGCGCCTGGTCATACATACCCCGGTTTGGGCGTACGTGCCAGGCAATACACATCCACCCGCCGTGCACCGGCCTTGCGCAGTGCCATGGCAATAGCCTGCGCAGTGGCACCGGTGGTCAACACATCATCGACGATGGCGACATGCTTGCCTTCCAGCTCCCCCGTTACCGCGAACGCCTGGCGCAAATTGCGCCGTCGTGCCTTGGCGCCCAGATGCTGCTGTGCCGGTGTTTCGCGGGTGCGGACCAGCAATCGCTCGTTGCATGTTACCCCGACGTGCGACGACAACCACCGCCCAAGCATCCCCGCCTGGTTGAACCCCCGCTCGCGCAGTCGACGCCTGGCCAAAGGCACAGGCAACAGCAGGTCAGGGCGGGGCAGCCCTTCGGCATAGCGATACAGCAGCCCTTGCCCGAGTAGCTCAGCCATCAGGCGCCCCAAAGGCCATTGGCGATTGTGCTTGAAGCGGCTGATCAACGTATCCACCGGAAAGCCGAACTGCCACAGGGCAATGACCTGATCGAAGGCCGGCAAGCCGCGGCCGCACACGGCGCAGGTCAGGCCGGCCATGGGCAAGGGCAGGGCGCAATGCCGGCATTGATCACCCAGCCAGGGCAGCGCCTGTTCGCAGGTGATGCACAGCGGGTAGTGCTGCTCGGCAGGCTCATCGCATAACAAACACTGCTGATTAATAAGTGAGCACTTGTAAACCAGTCGTTTCCAGTACAGTTGACAGTTCATAGGCCTTCCATGACTATGCGAGCTATCCGTGATGCGCTGGCGGGCTTTCCTGTCCCGGCGCCAGCTACAGCCTAAACAAGGAAACGCCGATGAGCGCCAGCACAACTGCAACAACACGTCACGACTGGTCCCTGGCCGAGGTCAAGGCGCTGTTCCAGCAACCGTTCAATGACTTGCTGTTCCAGGCGCAGACCGTGCACCGCGCGCATTTCGACCCCAACCGCGTGCAGGTTTCGACCTTGCTGTCGATCAAGACCGGTGCCTGCCCGGAAGATTGCAAATATTGTCCGCAGTCCGGCCACTACAACACCGGGCTGGAAAAACAGAAGCTGATGGAAGTGCAGAAGGTGCTGGAAGAAGCTGCCCGCGCCAAAGCCATCGGTTCTACCCGTTTCTGCATGGGGGCGGCGTGGAAGCACCCGTCGGCCAAAGACATGCCCTACGTGCTGGAGATGGTCAAAGGCGTCAAGGCCATGGGCCTGGAAACCTGCATGACCCTCGGCAAACTCGACCAGGAGCAGACCAAGGCCCTGGCCCAGGCTGGCCTGGACTACTACAACCACAACCTCGACACCTCGCCGGAGTTCTACGGCAGCATCATCACTACGCGTACCTACAGCGAGCGTCTGCAGACCCTGGCCTACGTGCGCGATGCCGGGATGAAAATCTGCTCTGGTGGCATTCTGGGCATGGGTGAGTCGCTGGACGACCGTGCCGGCCTGCTGATCCAGCTGGCCAACCTGCCGGAGCACCCGGAGTCGGTGCCGATCAACATGCTGGTCAAGGTGGCCGGCACGCCGCTGGCTGAGGAAGAGGACGTCGACCCGTTCGACTTTATCCGTATGCTGGCCGTGGCCCGTATCCTCATGCCCAAGTCTCACGTGCGCCTGTCCGCCGGCCGCGAGCAGATGAACGAGCAGATGCAGGCCTTGGCCTTCATGGCGGGCGCCAACTCGATCTTCTACGGCGAAAAACTGCTGACCACCGCCAACCCCCAGGCCGACAAGGACATGCAGCTGTTCGCACGCTTGGGTATCAAGCCCGAAGCGCGTGAAGAACACGCCGACGAAGTGCACCAGGCAGCCATCGAGCAAGCGCTGGTCGAGCAGCGCAGCAGCGAGATGTTCTACGACGCCGCGACAGCCTGACATGGCTTTCGATCTGGCTGCGCGCCTGGCCGAACGGCGCGCCGCAGACCTGTATCGGCAGCGGCCATTGCTGGAAAGCCCGCAGGGGCCGGAAGTGGTGGTCGACGGCCAACGGTTGCTGGCCTTCTGCAGCAATGACTACCTGGGCCTTGCCAACCACCCCGAGGTGATCGCCGCCTGGCAGGCCGGCGCCGAGCGCTGGGGGGTGGGGGGTGGTGCCTCGCACCTGGTGGTTGGCCACAGCACCCCACACCATCAGGTTGAAGAGGCACTGGCTGAACTCACCGGCCGCCCGCGCGCCCTGTTGTTCTCTACCGGCTATATGGCCAATCTGGGCGCCATCACCGCGCTGGTGGGGCAGGGCGACACGGTGCTGCAAGACCGCCTGAACCATGCTTCGTTGCTGGATGGCGGGCTGCTCAGTGGTGCCCGCTTCAACCGATACCTGCACAACGACCCGGCCAGCCTGGCCAGCCGCCTGGACAAGGCAGTCGGCAATACCTTGGTGGTGACCGATGGCGTATTCAGCATGGACGGTGACCTGGCCGACCTGCCGGCGCTGGCCGATGTCGCGCGTGCCCGCGGCGCATGGTTGATGGTTGATGACGCCCATGGCCTGGGTACCTTGGGCGCACAGGGCGGCGGTATCGTCGAGCACTTTGGCCTGGGCGTGGATGACGTACCGGTGCTGATCGGCACGCTGGGCAAGGCTTGCGGCACTGCCGGCGCCTTTGTTGCTGGCAGCGAAGCGCTGATCGAGGCGCTGGTGCAATTTGCCCGCCCCTACATCTACACCACCAGCCAGCCACCGGCGCTGGCCTGCGCCACACTCAAGAGCCTGGAGCTGCTGCGCCGTGAAACCTGGCGGCGGGAGCATCTGGCAGCCTTGATTCGCCAGTTCCGGGAAGGCGCGCAGCAGATGGGGCTGCAGTTGATGGACAGCCCGACGCCAATCCAGCCCATCGTGATCGGCGACAGTGGGCAGGCGTTGCGCCTGTCACACCTGCTGCGTGAGCGCGGCTTGCTGGTGACGGCCATCCGCCCACCCACCGTGCCGGCTGGCAGTGCACGCCTGCGGGTGACCCTGAGTGCCGCGCACAGCGAGGCGCAGGTGCAGCTATTGTTGAATGCATTGGCCGAGTGTTATCCACAGTTGGAGAACGCCGATGCGTAATCGACTTGTTCTGTTGCCTGGCTGGGGCTTGGGAACTGCTGCGCTGGAGCCGCTGGCCGCTAGCCTGCGGGCCCAGGACGCCCGCCTGCAGGTAGAGCTGATGCCCCTGCCAGAACTGGCCCACAGCGATGTGCAGGCCTGGATCGACCATCTGGACCGCAAGCTGCCCAACAATGTCTGGCTGGGTGGCTGGTCACTGGGTGGCATGTTGGCCAGCGCGCTGGCGCACAAGCGTGGCGACCACTGCTGCGGGCTGCTGACCTTGGCCAGCAACCCCAGCTTCCTGGCCCGGCCAGACTGGCCCCACGGCATGGCCGAAGACACCTTCGGCACCTTTCTCGACGGCTGCCGCAGCCATACCCAGGTCACCCTCAAGCGCTTCCGTACCTTGTGCAGCGACGGCGCCCTGCAGCCGCGTACCCTGTTGCGCCAACTGGGTGTCGGCGTGCCGGATACCGACCCGTTGTACCTGGCCACTGGCCTTGAAGTGCTGGCCAAACTGGACACCCGCGAAGCCTTGCAAGCTTATGGAGGCCCGCAGCTGCACCTGTTTGCCGGCAGCGATGCGCTAGTGCCGGCAGAGGCGGCAAAGGCGTTGAGCGAGCTGTTGCCCGATGTGGAAGTGGGCCTGGTCGAAGACAGTTCCCACGCGTTCCTGCTGGAGTACCCGCAGGAACTGGCGACGGGCATCAAGAGTTTCCTGCATGAGAGTGGCGATGACTGACCTTTCCCGTCCGACCCTGCCCGGCGCATTGCCCGACAAGCGCCAGGTGGCGGCCTCGTTCTCCCGCGCCGCAGCCAGCTATGACAGCGTGGCGGCCCTTCAGCGCGCTGTTGGTCTGAGCCTGATGGAGCAGTTGCCGGTAGGCCTGCAGCCGTCACACTGGCTGGACCTGGGCAGTGGCACCGGCCATTTCAGCCGTATGCTGGCTGAGCGTTTCACCCAGGCCTGTGGCCTGGCGGTGGATATTGCCGAAGGCATGTTGCTTCACGCCCGTCATGTAAAGGGTGGGGCGCAGTATCACGTGGTTGGCGACGCCGAGCGTTTGCCGCTGCGCGATGGCAGCGTCGATCTGGTGTTTTCCAGTCTGGCGGTGCAGTGGTGCGATCAGTTCGCCAGTGTGCTGGCCGAGGCGCAGCGGGTGCTGCGCCCAGGCGGTGTACTGGCCTTCAGCAGCCTGTGCGTGGGCACCCTCGACGAACTGCGCGCCAGCTGGCAGGCGGTGGATGGCCTGGTGCATGTAAACCGCTTCCGCCGTTTCGAAGACTACCAGCGCCTGTGTGCAGCCAGCGGTTTTGAACAGCTTGAGCTGGAGCGGTGCCCGCATGTGCTGCACTACCCGGATGTGCGCAGCCTGACCCACGAACTGAAGGCGTTGGGGGCGCACAATCTGAACCCTGGGCGACCTTCCGGTCTCACCGGCAGGGCGCGAATGCAGGGCCTGTTGCAGGCCTATGAGGCATTTCGCCAGCCCGCGGGGCTGCCAGCCACCTATCAAGTGGTCTATGGTGTGTTGCGCAAGCCACAGGCGTAAGGGGAGCACGATGAGCCAGGCCTTTTTCATTGCGGGTACCGACACCGATGTTGGCAAGACCACCATCGCCGCCGGCCTGTTGCATGCGGCGCGTTTGCAGGGCATGAGCACGCTGGGTGCCAAGCCGGTTGCCTCAGGCTGCACGATGACGCCGAAAGGCTTGCGCAATAGCGATGCCCTGGCGCTGATCGACGAAAGCACGGTCAAGCTGCCCTATGAGCAGGTCAATCCGTTTGCCTTCGAGCCTGCTATTGCCCCGCATGTCGCGGCGCGCGAGGCAGGGGTGACGCTGGCAGTGCCAGACCTGCTCGCGGCGATGCGCAATGTGCTGCAACAAAATGCCGACTTCACCCTGATAGAGGGAGCCGGTGGCTGGCGCGTACCGCTGTCGGGTCTGGATAACCTGTCCGACCTTGCCGTTGCCTTGCAGTTGCCGGTGATTCTGGTGGTAGGCGTGCGGTTGGGTTGCATCAGCCATGCCTTGCTTAGCGCCGAGGCGATCGAGCGCGATGGGCTGCAGTTGGCGGGTTGGGTGGCAAACATCATCGAGCCGCGCACCTCGCGCCTGGAAGAGAACCTGGCCAGCCTTGCAGAGCGCCTGCCGGCGCCTTGCCTGGGGCGGGTTCCCAAGCTCAAGCAGGCCAGTGCCGACATGGTGGCTGAGCATCTGCAACTGGATCTGCTGGATTAGTGTGTTGCAGGCCCGGCCTCTTCGCGGGTAAACCCGCTCCTACGAGGGAACGCATACCGTTGTAGGCGCGGGGTTACCCGCGACTAGGCCAGTGCAGGAATACCCAAGGCCTATCAACTGGCATTGAGCCATTAGGGATTTAAACGGGCCTTTTTGTCCCCAGCCTGTTTTAATTGGGGCTGTTCGTCATCCAGCGTCAATGGAGTCCTGACATGGAAATCACCGGTAGCTCCGCTTACTACGCGGGCCTGAGCGCAATCCAGACCGGGCAGAACCGCGTCGATCAGGCTGCCAGCCAGATCGCCAACACCACTGCCGAACGCACCGCCACTAGCCAGTCCAGCGATTTTCAGGCCGAACGCTTGCGCGCGGTCGACCGCAGCCAGCAGATGGACATGGCCACCAGTGTCGTGCAACAGGCGGTGGGCAAGACCGAAGTCGAGCTTGGCGCAAAGGTCGTCAAGGCATCCGACGAAATGCTTGGCCGGATCATCGACACCTACGCCTGAACACTTGCGTCATCCCCTATTTCAGCGCCTGCCCATGTAGGAGCGGGCTTGCCCGCGAATGCGTCCGATCAGACAACAATTTTGTCTGGTCGGGCCTCTTCGCGGGCAAGCCCGCTCCTACAAGGGTTTGTGCCATGGTATGACTGATTTGCCATTTTCCGTGGCGTAAATGGCACCATAGTCCATCCTTGACAGAAAGCTAAGCTAAACGTAAGTTTCAAACAACTGTTTGATCGGCTTCCGCCAAGCGCGGGTCACCCCACAGAACTCACCTAAAGGTTCATCGCCATGCCTGACTACAAAGCCCCCTTGCGTGATATCCGCTTCGTTCGCGACGAGCTGCTTGGCTATGAAGCGCACTATCAGAGCCTGCCGGGCTGCCAGGACGCCACGCCCGACATGGTCGACGCGATCCTTGAAGAAGGCGCGAAGTTCTGTGAGCAGGTGCTGTCGCCGCTGAACCGTGTGGGTGACCAGGAAGGCTGCACCTGGAGCGAGTCGGGGGTGAAAACCCCAACCGGCTTCAAAGAAGCCTACGAGCAGTTCGTCGAAGGCGGCTGGCCTAGCCTGGCGCATGACGTCGAGCACGGCGGTCAAGGCCTGCCAGAGTCGCTGGGCCTGGCCCTGAGCGAAATGGTCGGTGGTTCGAACTGGTCGTGGGGTATGTACCCAGGCTTGTCGCATGGCGCGATGAACACTATTTCTGCGCATGGCACTGCCGAGCAGCAGCACACCTACCTGACCAAGCTGGTGTCCGGCGAGTGGACCGGCACCATGTGCCTGACCGAACCGCACTGCGGTACCGACCTGGGCATGCTGCGCACCAAGGCCGAGCCACAGGCCGACGGCAGCTACAAGGTGTCGGGCACCAAAATCTTCATTTCGGCCGGCGAGCACGACATGGCCGGCAACATCGTCCATATCGTTCTGGCCCGCCTGCCGGACGCACCGGCCGGTACCAAGGGTATTTCGCTGTTTATCGTGCCGAAGTTCCTGCCCAATGCCGAGGGTGGCGTGGGTGAACGCAACGGCGTGAGCTGTGGCTCGATCGAACACAAGATGGGCATCCACGGTAACGCTACCTGCGTGATGAACTTCGATGCTGCCACCGGCTACCTGATTGGCCCTGCCAACAAAGGCCTGAACTGCATGTTCACCTTCATGAACACTGCTCGCCTGGGGACTGCGCTGCAAGGCCTGGCCCACGCCGAGGTGGCGTTCCAGGGTGGCCTGAAGTACGCCCGCGAGCGTTTGCAGATGCGTTCCCTGACCGGCCCGAAAGCACCGGACAAGGCCGCTGACCCGATCATCGTCCACCCGGACGTGCGTCGCATGCTGCTGACCATGAAGGCCTTCGCCGAAGGCAACCGCGCGATGGTTTACTTCACCGCCAAGCAGGTGGACATCGTCAAGTACAGCCAGGACGAAGAAGAGCGCAAGAAGGCTGACGCCCTGCTGGCGTTCCTGACCCCGATCGCCAAGGCATTCATGACCGAAGTCGGTTTCGAAGCCGCCAACCACGGCGTGCAGATCTACGGCGGCCATGGCTTCATCGCCGAATGGGGCATGGAGCAGAACGTGCGCGACAGCCGTATCTCCATGCTGTACGAAGGCACTACCGGTATTCAGGCCCTCGACCTGCTCGGTCGTAAAGTGCTGATGACTCAGGGCGAAGCACTGAAGGGCTTCACCAAGATCGTGCACAAGTTCTGCCAGGCGCAAGAAGGTAACGAAGCGGTCAAGGAGTTCATCGAACCACTGGCGGCCATCAACAAGGAGTGGGGCGAGCTGACCATGAAAGTGGGCATGGCTGCCATGAAGGACCGTGAAGAAGTGGGTGCGGCTTCGGTCGATTACCTGATGTACTCCGGCTATGCCTGCCTGGCCTACTTCTGGGCCGACATCGCCCGCCTGGCCGCCGAGAAACTGGCAGCCGGCACCAGCGAGGAGGCGTTCTACACCGCCAAGCTGCAGACTGCCCGCTTCTACTTCCAGCGCATCCTGCCACGTACCCGTACCCATGTGGCGACCATGCTGTCGGGCGCCAACAACCTGATGGCGATGGACGAAGAGCACTTCGGTCTGTCGTACTGATACTGGCGCTGTACCCAAAAACCCGCCTGCCCTGACCGGCAGGCGGGTTTTTTACGTCTTCAGGTTCAGCCGCGAAAGGGCCGGGTCTGCTGGCCAATCTCCACCCGCCGTTCACCATTGCCGCCGCTACCGCATTCGCGGGTAAACCCGCTCCTACCACACTGATCGGTGGTGGCCACACATCAGGGGTTGGCCACAGGCCGTCGTGTAGGAGCGGGTTCACCCGCGAAGAGGCCGGCCCTGCTGGCCAATCTCCACCCGCCGTTCACCGTTGCCGCCACCACCGTATTCGCGGGTAAACCCGCTCCTACGCCGGATCGGTGGTGGACACAGGTCGGTGATTGGGCGCAGGCCCTCGTAGGAGCGGGTTTACCCGCGAAGGATGCAACACGGTGCATGGGAAGTTCGTTCATCCAACCGCAAATTCAACTGTTCCAGTGCACTGCCGATGAAGTGAGGGCACAATGCCATTATTGATCTGCCGGGTTGGAGATTACCCTTGTTTCGTCTTAACGCTGTTCGCGCTAGCCACTTCCTGCCGTCGCTGTTCTTGTTGCTGGCAGGGCTCGCCGCAGCCTATGTGAGAGACCTCAGCGTCTTTTTCACATCGCTGTTCAATGTCCTGCCTACCTTGGTTCTACTGCTGGGCGGCGCCTACTGCGCGGTTTACCGCCGCCAGCGTGAGCTGTTTCTGATGCTGACGGTGTACATCGCCTACTTCCTGCTCGATACCCAGACCGACTTCTACCGTGACCATGGCCGCGTGCGTGAGGACGCAGCGGTGATCTTCCACCTGGTCTGCCTGCTGCTGCCGGCGCTGTTCGGGCTGTATGGCGCCTGGCAGGAGCGTACGCACCTGCTGCAGGACCTGGTCGCCCGCGGTGCCGTGCTGTTTGCCGTGGGCAGTGTGGCGGTGGCCCTCCAGCAAAGCTACCCCGAGGCGTTGCTGACCTGGTTGGCGGAGATCCGCTGGCCGGCTTTGCATGGTCACTGGATGAGCCTGATCCAGATGGTCTACCCACTGTTCCTTGGTGTGTTCATTCTGCTGGTGGTGCAGTACCTGCGTGCACCCCGGCCGCTGCACGCCGCGCAGTTGATCGGCCTGCTGGGCATTTTCTGGATGCTGCCGCAAACCTTCATCCTGCCGTTTACCCTGAACATCATGTGCAGCCAGGTAATGCTGATGATCGCCGCAGCAGTGGCGCACGAGGCTTATCAGATGGCTTTCCGTGACGAGCTGACTGGCCTGCCGGGGCGCCGTGCGCTGAACGAGCGCATGCAGCGCCTGGGGCGTAACTATGTCATCGCCATGACCGATGTCGACCACTTCAAGAAATTCAACGACACCCACGGCCACGATGTCGGTGATCAGGTGCTGCGGTTGGTCGCCAGCCGCTTGTCCAAGGTCACCGGCGGTGGCCGCGCCTACCGTTATGGTGGGGAAGAGTTCGCCCTGGTGTTCGCCGGCAAGACCGCCGAGGAATGCGTGCCGCATGTGGAGGCTGTGCGTGAAGTAATCGCTAATTACGTGATGCACCTGCGCGACCAGCACAACCGCCCGCAGGACGATACCGCCGGCCGCCAGCGCCGCGCTGGCAGCGGCGGCGGCACGGTTTCGGTCACCATCAGCATTGGTGTGGCCGAGCGCCAGGCGGATCATCGCAACCCCGAGGCGGTACTGAAATCCGCCGACCAGGCGCTTTACAGCGCCAAAGGTGCGGGGCGCAATTGTGTCATGGTGCATGGGCGACAATCACCGCGTGGGGCAGTGCGTACGGCGTGACCGAGTTAGACTATACAGTCGATTGATGACCCTATGTCTCGCAAAAGTTGTTCGGTTACACTGCCAGTAACCCCAGTGTCGCGGTTCCCCGAGACCGCCCCGACCCGACTAGCGAGAGGTTGTCATGGCTGACTATAAAGCGCCCCTGCGCGACATGCGCTTCGTACTGAATGAAGTCTTCAACGTGGCCGAGCAGTGGACGCAGTTGCCCGGTCTGGCCGAGGTTGTCGATGCCGACACGGCCATGGCCGTGCTGGAAGAAGCCGGCAAGGTCACCGCCAAGACCATTGCGCCGCTCAGCCGCGCCGCCGACGAAGAGGGCTGCCACTGGGACAACGGTGTGGTGCGCACCCCAGCCGGTTTCATCGAGGCCTACAACACCTACGCCGAAGGCGGCTGGGTGGGCGTGGGCGGTGACCCGATGTTCGGCGGTATGGGTATGCCCAAGGCCATCTCGGCCCAGGTCGAGGAAATGGTCAACGCGTCCAGCCTGGCCTTCGGCCTGTACCCGATGCTGACCGCCGGCGCCTGCCTGTCGATCAACGCCCACGCCAGCGAGGCCTTGAAGGCAAAATACCTTCCGAACATGTATGCCGGCGTTTGGGCCGGTTCCATGTGCCTGACCGAGCCACATGCCGGCACCGACTTGGGCATCATCCGTACCAAGGCCGAGCCCCAGGCTGACGGCAGCTACAAGGTCAGCGGCACCAAGATCTTCATCACCGGCGGTGAACACGACCTGACCGAGAACATCATCCATCTGGTTTTGGCCAAGTTGCCGGATGCACCGGCGGGGCCGAAAGGGATTTCGCTGTTCCTGGTGCCGAAGTTCCTGGTCAATGAAGACGGTAGCCTCGGTGCGCGGAACCCGGCCAATTGCGGCTCGATCGAGCACAAAATGGGCATCCAGGCTTCGGCTACCTGTGTGATGAACTTCGACGAAGCTGTCGGCTACATCGTCGGTGAGCCGAACAAAGGCCTGGCGGCCATGTTCACCATGATGAACTACGAGCGCCTGGGCGTCGGCATTCAAGGCCTGGCGTCGGCCGAGCGCTCCTACCAGAACGCCGTGGAGTACGCCCGCGATCGCCTGCAAAGCCGTGCCCCGACTGGCCCGCAAGCCAAGGACAAGGCTGCCGACCCGATCATCGTCCACCCGGACGTGCGTCGCATGCTGTTGACCATGAAGGCGCTGATCGAGGGTGGCCGCGCCTTCTCCACTTACGTGGCCATGCAACTGGACAGTGCCAAGTACAGCGAAGACGCCAGCGTGCGCAAACGCAGCGAAGAGTTGGTGGCACTGCTGACGCCGGTGGCCAAGGCCTTCCTCACCGACCTGGGCCTGGAGTGCGCAGTGCACGGCCAGCAAGTATTTGGCGGGCATGGCTACATTCGTGAATGGGGGCAGGAGCAGTTGGTGCGCGATGTGCGCATTACCCAGATCTACGAGGGTACCAATGGCATCCAGGCCCTCGATCTGATGGGGCGTAAAGTGGTGGCCAGCGGCGGGGCATACTACAAGCTGTTCTCTGATGAGATCCGCCAGTTCATTACCCGTGCAGGCAGCGAACTGGACGAATTCACCACGCCACTGGGTGCTTCGCTCGATCAGCTCGATGGGCTGACCGAGTGGGTATTGCAGCAGGCCAAGGGCAACCCGAATGAAATTGGTGCGGCTTCGGTCGAGTACCTGCATGCCTTCGGCTATGTTGCCTATGGCTATATGTGGGCACTGATGGCGCGGGCGGCGCAGGCGGGTGAGGGAGATGCGGCGTTCTATTCGGGCAAGCTGGGTACGGCGCGGTTCTACTTTGCGCGGTTGCTGCCACGGGTGGATTCGCTGGTGGCTTCGGTGAAGGCGGGAAGTGAGTCGCTTTACCTGCTGGATGCCGAGCAGTTCTGATCGTTTTTTGGGGCCGCGAAGCGGCCCCAGCCATGACATATCTGTGAATGAATCTCCTGTGTAAGCTTTTTCCTACACGACGTGGTGACTTTTCACCACTGTTCTAAGATTGGATCCACGGTTAATCTTTACCACATGGACGTTGCGCAGGAAGCGCAAAGGACAGATCAAGGACGACGACGAAGGACCACCTGCCAGGATGGCGGGGCGATACGGATGTCACAGGGAAACAGTCTGGAAAACCCCGCTTCGGCGGGGTTTTCTTTGCGTGCGTGTTTTTCAGGCCAGCACATCCCGCGGTGATGCCCCCAACAGGCGGGCGTCCGTCTCTTCCTCCAGCAACGTGCGCAGCAGCTCTACAGAGGCCTGCTGGCGTTGGGCATCGCGAAATACCAGGCCAACCTTCAACGGCACGCGCGGCTCGCTCAACGGCTTCCACAGCAGCCCTTGGTCATCTTCGGCGGCCTCCTTGGCGCGCCCTGGAAGAATAGTGGCCAGCGCCGTGTGCGCGAGGCTATCGAGAATCCCTGCCATATTGTTCATCTCTGCCTGCACCTGCGGCCGTCGGCCCTGGCTGGCCAACTGCGCCTGCCAGATCTGGCGGATCTGGAACTCCTCGCCCAGCATCAGCATGGGCAACTCGGCGGCCTGGCGGATGGACACCTTCTTGAAGTCCTTCAGCGGGTGGGTATCGGGTATGACCAGTTGCAGCTCATCTTCGTACAACAGCAGGCCATGCAGCCCTGGCTGGCGCGGCGGCAGGTAGCTGATGCCGATGTCCAGACTGCCGTTGAGCAGGCGGCGTTCGATCTCCAGCCCCGACAACTCGTAAATCTGCACGACCAGGTGAGGTTGAGCCTTGCGCAGGCGTTCAAGCAGCTGCGGTACCAGGCTTGGCCGCACGGTCTGCAATACACCGATAGCCAAGGTGCGCAGCGACTGGCCCTTGAAGTTGCGCATGGCCTCGTGGGCACGCTGCAGGCCGTCGAGCAACGGCAGGGCATGGTTGTATAACGTGTGGGCGGCCAGGGTCGGCAGCAAGCGTTTGTTGCTGCGCTCGAACAGGCTGAGATCGAGGCTGTGCTCCAACTGGCGGATTTGCTGGGAAAGCGCCGGCTGTGACAGCGACAGGCGTTCGGCGGCACGGCCGACGTGGCCTTCTTCGTACACCGCGACGAAATAACGCAGTTGACGGAAATCCATAAGAAACACTTATCGGAAATGCTGGAAAAACGAAATGGTCGAAAACCCTGTTGAAGCCTAGTCTATCGCCGTATTCCAAAGGGTTACAGCGATGATTCGGTCGATTGTTACCCCGGATGAAAAACACTTTTGATAGGCAAGGCAAAATATCGAGTGTCGGCATCAAGACCGCACCGTGGCTGCCCTTTACCGTGATTGGTTGGAGCCCTGATGAACCTGTTCAACCTGCGCCGCTCGGCTTCTGCCGCCGCCGCCGAGCCCAAGCGTGCGCCGGTGATCGTGCCGCAAGCATCTGAGCTGTCACCTGAGCGCCTGATGCCCGGCGCCGAACGTGCAGCGCAGGTATTCGTGCGTGGCCAGGGCTCCTGGTTGTGGGACAACGAGGGGCATGCCTACCTGGACTTCACCCAGGGCGGTGCGGTCAACAGCTTGGGCCACAGCCCCAGCGTGTTGGTCAAAGCATTGGGCAATCAGGCTCAGGCCTTGATCAACCCGGGCTCGGGCTTCCACAACCGTGGCCTGCTGGGGCTGGTCAACCGGCTGTGTCAGAGTACCGGCAGTGACCAGGCCTACCTGCTCAACAGCGGTGCCGAGGCCTGTGAAGGGGCGATCAAGCTGGCGCGTAAGTGGGGCCAGCTGCACCGCAATGGCGCCTATCACATCATTACTGCCAGCCAAGCCTGCCATGGCCGTAGCCTGGGCGCGCTGTCCGCGTCCGATCCGCTGCCATGCAATCGCTGCGAACCTGGCCTGCCAGGTTTCAGCAAGGTGCCGTTCAACGACTTGGCGGCGCTGCACGCCGAGGTGGACTCACGCACCGTGGCGATCATGCTCGAGCCGATACAGGGTGAGGCGGGCGTTATTCCCGCTACTCAGGAATACCTCAAAGGCGTGGAAACGCTCTGCCGCGAACTGGGCATCCTGCTGATCCTAGATGAGGTGCAGACCGGTATTGGTCGCTGTGGTGCGCTGTTGGCCGAGGAGCTCTATGGCGTGCGTGCCGACATCATTACCTTGGGCAAGGGCCTGGGGGGCGGCGTGCCGCTGGCCGCCTTGCTGGCCAGGGGCAAGGCATGCTGCGCCGAGCCTGGTGAGCTGGACGGCAGCCACCATGGCAACGCGCTGATGTGCGCCGCCGGCCTGGCGGTGCTGGACAGCGTGCTGGAACCTGGCTTTCTGGCCCAGGTTCAGGATAACGGTCGTCACCTGCGTGAAGGCCTGAGCCGCCTGACCGGGCGCTATGGTCAGGGTGAAGTGCGCGGTCACGGGCTGCTATGGGCCCTGCAACTGAAAGAAAACCTGGCCCGCGAGCTGGTGGCTGCGGCCCTGCACGAGGGCCTGCTGCTCAACGCGCCGCAAACGGATGTGGTGCGCTTTTCTCCGGCGCTGACTGTGAGCAAAGGCAACATCGACGAAATGCTGCTGCGCCTGGCGCGCGCTTTCGCCCGCCTGCATGCCCAGCAGCAGGCCCGTCGCGAAGTGCCAGCGTAGCGGCCTGCCAAAGAATTCAACGAACCGTCTGGCGTTCCTGCGCATCGCCCCTGGCCTGTTTCATTCGGCCCGGGGCGTTTTTTTTTGCCTGTGGAACCTCTTCGACTGGCAGCTAGTCTTTGATGTAACCCTTCAGGAGAGACTCGCATGGACTTTATTCGCATCATCATCGCCATTCTTCTGCCACCTCTGGGCGTGTTTCTGCAGGTGGGGTTTGGCGGGGCGTTCTGGCTGAATATTCTGCTGACCTTGCTGGGATACATTCCGGGGATCGTGCATGCGGTGTATATCATCGCCAAGCGTTGATACAGGCCGAGATTGGCCCCTGCAGGAGCAGCGCAAGGTCGCTCCTGCTCGGGGCGCCTGGAACTATTGCGCCAACACCCGGCAATAGAATTTCCACTCTTCTTCCAAGGCATGCGCCAGGTTCTGCGCTTTGCGGAACCCGTGCCGCTCCTCCGCATAAAAATGCCCTTCAGCGTCGATCCCGTTGGCCTGTAGCGCCGCCAACATGGCGCGTGTCTGCTCCGGCACCACCACCGCATCCAGCTCACCCTGGAAGAAAATCACCGGCACCTTGATGCGCTGCGCATGCAGCAGCGGCGTGCGCTGGCGATAGCGTTCAGCGTCGCGCTGCGGGTCGCCGATCAGCCAGTCCAGGTAATCCCCTTCGAACTTGTGCGTGGCACGGCCAAGGGCTAGCGGGTCGCTGACCCCATAGAGGCTGGCGCCAGCGCGGAACACGTCATGGAACGCCAAGGCGCACAAGGTGGTGTAGCCACCGGCGCTACCGCCGCGGATAAACGCCTTGTGCTTGTCGACCAGGCCTTGAGCAGCCAGGTATTCGACCGCCGCGCAGGCATCGGCCACATCGCTCTCGCCCCAGCGCTGGTGCAGGGCCTGGCGGTATTCCCGACCATAGCCGGTGCTGCCCCGGTAGTTGAGGTCGGCCACGGCAAAGCCACGCTGGGTCCAGTACTGGATGCGCGGGTCGAGCACGGGATAGCAGGCTGAGGTTGGCCCGCCGTGGATGAACACCACCAGCGGTGCGGCGCCTTGCGACTGCGCTGGCGGGTAGAAGAAACCGTGGGCCTGCTCGCCGCCACTGCCGTAGTGGATCGACTGCGGCAGGCTGATTTGCCCTGCCGGCAGCATTTCGGCACCGCCGGCCAGCACACGTACGTCGTGGTTGCTGCGGTCAATGGCAATGACTGCTGGTGGGCTGATGGGCGAGGCGGCAATGGCATACAGGTGTTCGCTGTCCATGGCCAGGCTGCGAAAGCGTGTGTAGGCACTGGCGAAATGCTCCATACGGCCATCTTCGCCACGCAGCCCCAATTGCCCGAAGCCGTCTTCGAACCAGCTGGCCAGGTAGCTTTGCGGGCTCAGTGCCAACCAGGAACAGGTCCCCAATTGCCAAGGCGCAGCAGCATGGTCCGCCGGTTCGGCAGGCAACGCCTGCCATTGGCCATCGACCTCACCCCAGGGTTGCCAGAAGCCATTGCGGTCGGACAGGCAGTAGAGTCGACCTTCGGCATCGAAGCGTGGTTGTTGCAACGATTCTTCTGCGGCGGCTACACATTGCGCCGGCCCCCAGTGGCCGCTGGCATCGCGCGTGCGACACATCAGCCGGGTGACGGTCCAGGGCTGCGCCGGGCGGTCCCATTCGATCCACGCCAGGCGCTGGCCATCGGCACTGACGGCAGGCGAGGCGTAGAAGTCGGCGCCCTCGGCGAGCACCTCGCGGCTGCTGTCACCCAAAGCGACCAGGCGGTGCTCTACCTGCTCGGCATGGCGCTCTTCGACGGCCAGTACGTGGCCGTCGTGCCACTGCACATCGCCATAGCGGCAGCTGGCATCCTGGGTCAGTGCACGTGGTAACAGATCGTCCAGCGGCTGGGTGTAGACCTGCTGGTCCTTTTCGTTGACGAACACCAGCCCGTCGCCGCCCAGGCAGAAGCTGCCACCACCATATTCGTAGACTCGACTGCGCACGCTGAAGCCGTCCGGGGTCAGGCAGCGGGCTTGGTAGTGCAACCAGTGCCAGATACGGCAAGCACCGTCGGCCGGGCGGAATTCGTTCCAGAACAGCCCGTCGGCACTGACCTTGAGTTCGGCGAAGTCGGTACCGGCGGCCACTGCCTGGGCCGCGCTGAATTCAGCCGCGGGCGATGACACGGGAGTTTCGATCATTGCGGAAGGTCATCTGTTCGATCGCGAGCTGGGCGGTTTCTGCCTCCTCGCGGGCTTTGAGGATGATGCCGTGCTCGGTCGACTTGGCGCACACCGGGTCGGCATTGCTGGCATCGCCGGTCAGCATGAAGGCCTGGCAGCGACAGCCGCCGAAGTCCTTTTCTTTCTCGTCGCAGGAGCGGCAAGGTTCGCGCATCCACTCATAGCCACGGAAGCGGTTGAAACCGAACGATTCATACCAGATATGGTGCAAGTCGTGGTCGCGTACATTCGGGAACTGCACGGGTAGCTGGCGGGCGCCGTGGCAGGGCAATGCGGTGCCGTCCGGGGTGATGGTGAGGAACAGGTTGCCCCAGCCGTTCATGCAGGCCTTGGGGCGCTCTTCGTAGTAGTCAGGGGTTACGAAAATAAGCTTGCACGGGTTGCCCTCGGCCTTGAGCTTGTCCCGGTATTCGTTGGTGATACGTTCGGCCCGCTCGAGCTGCGCGCGGGTTGGCAGCAGCCCCAGGCGGTTGAGGTGCGCCCAGCCATAGAACTGGCAAGTGGCGAGCTCGACAAAGTCGGCCTCCAGGGCAATGCACAACTCGATGATGCGGTCGATCTTGTCGATGTTGTGCCGATGGGTGACGAAGTTGAGCACCATCGGGTAGCCATGGGCTTTCACCGCGCGGGCCATTTCCAGCTTCTGTGCAAAAGCCTTTTTCGAGCCGGCCAGCAGGTTGTTCACCTGCTCGTCGCTGGCCTGGAAGCTGATCTGGATATGGTCCAGGCCAGCCTTCTTGAATTCGGCGATGCGTGCCTCGGTCAGGCCAATGCCCGAGGTGATCAGGTTGGTGTAGTAACCCAGGCGGCGGGCCTCTGCTATCAGCTGGGCAAGGTCCTGGCGTACCAGTGGTTCACCGCCGGAAAAGCCGATTTGTGCGGCACCCATTTCCCGCGCTTCAGCCATGACCTTGAACCACTGTTCGGTGCTCAGCTCCTGGCCCTGGGCGGCGAAGTCCAGCGGGTTGGAGCAGTAAGGGCACTGCAGCGGGCAGCGGTAGGTGAGTTCGGCCAGCAGCCACAGCGGCAGGCCGACCTCGGGGGTAGGCGGCAACTCAGGCGAGGACGATCCAGTGTTCGGCACGGGCCACCTCCATGAACTGCTCGATGTCGTCCGCCACTTGCGGGACACCGGGGAATTGCTGTTCGAGTTCGCTGATAATTGCTGCCACGTCACGCTGGCCGTCGATCAGGCCACCGATCAGGCTCGCGCTGTCGTTGAGCTTGATCATGCCTTCGGGGTACAGCAACACATGGCCCTTTTGCGCCGGCTCGTACTGGAAACGATAGCCGGGGCGCCAGTTCGGTACCTGGTTACGGTCGAAACTCATAGGGTGATTCCCTTGTGCCACACCCGTTCCTGGGTGACGGAATGATAGGGTGGGCGGTTCAGTTCGTAGGCCATGCTCATGGCATCGAGCATGCTCCAGAGGATATCCAGTTTGAACTGCAGTATCTCCAGCATACGCTCCTGGCCCGCACGGGTGGTGTAGTGCTGCAGGGTAATCGCCAGGCCGTGTTCCACATCGCGTCGAGCCTGGCCCAGGCGGGTACGGAAATACTCGTAGCCGGCGGGGTCGATCCACGGGTAGTGCTGTGGCCAGCTGTCCAGACGTGACTGGTGGATTTGCGGGGCGAACAGCTCGGTCAGCGAGCTGCTGGCGGCTTCCTGCCAGCTGGCGCGGCGGGCGAAGTTGACGTAGGCGTCCACAGCAAAGCGCACGCCAGGCAATACCAGTTCTTGCGAGCGCAATTGGTCCGGGTCCAGCCCGACAGCCTGGCCCAGGCGCAGCCAGGCTTCGATGCCGCCATCCTCGCCAGGCGCACCATCGTGGTCGAGCAGGCGCTGGATCCACTCGCGGCGCACTTCGCGGTCCGGGCAGTTGGCCAGGATCGCGGCATCTTTCATCGGGATGTTGACTTGGTAATAAAAGCGGTTGGCCACCCAGCCCTGGATCTGCTCGCGGGTGGCGCGCCCCTGGTACATCGCCACGTGGTACGGGTGATGGATGTGGTAATAGGCGCCCTTGGCGCGCAGGGCCTGCTCGAATTCGGCAGGGGACATTGGCAGTGCGTCGCTCATTCGGCTGGCTCCTGTAAAGCGATTGTCAGGGCTGACACATATTCACCCTGTGGGAGCGGGCATGCCCGCGAACACCGGCGAAGCCGGTGCCATACACCGTGTTGGATGCTTCGCGGGCATGCCCGCTCCCACAGGGCCTGTGTCGCATCACGGACTGTTTTACAACTCGATGCTCATGCCATCGAAGGCAACTTCCACACCGCGGCGCAGGACTTCGGCGCGCTCGGGGGAGTTTTCATCGAGAATCGGGTTGGTGTTGTTGATGTGGATAAGCACTTTGCGCTGGCGCGGGAAGCCGTCGAGCACTTCCAGCATGCCGCCAGGGCCGTTCTGGGCCAGGTGACCCATCTCGCGGCCGGTGCGGGTGCCCACGCCACGGCGCTGCATTTCGTCGTCTTCCCACAGGGTGCCGTCGACCAGCAGGCAGTCGGCACCGTGCATCATCGCCAGCAGATTGTCGTCGACCTGGCCCAGGCCCGGGGCGTAGAACAGCTTGCCGCCGGTGCGGGTGTCCTCTACCAGCAAGCCAAGGTTGTCGCCCGGGTGCGGGTCGAAGCGGTGCGGCGAATATGGCGGCGCGGCGCTGCGCAGGGGGAAGGGGGTGAACTTGAGGTTGGGGCAGGCGTCGATCACGAAGCTGCCTTCCAGCTCGATACGGTTCCACTGCAGGCCACCGTTCCAGTGGCTGAGCATGTTGAACAGCGGGAAACCGGTGGTCAGGTCCTGGTGGACCATGTCCGTGCACCACACCTGATGCGGGCAGCCTTCGCGCAGGCTGAGCAGGCCGGTGGTGTGGTCGATCTGGCTGTCCAGCAGGACGATGGCGTTGATGCCGGTGTCGCGCAGGGCCCGGGCCGGCTGCATCGGCGCAAAAGCCTGCAGTTGGGCGCGGATGTCGGGCGAGGCATTGCACAGTATCCAGTGCACACCGTCGTCGGACAGGGCGATGGATGACTGGGTGCGCGCCGTGGCTTGCAGGGTGCCATCACGGTAGCCCTTGCAGTTGACGCAGTTGCAGTTCCACTGCGGGAACCCGCCACCGGCGGCGGAGCCGAGAACCTGGATGTACATGGCCACTCTCTATGCAGAAACCGGATCGGAAAAAACGAAAACGCCCCGGCAGGCCGAGGCGTGAAACCCTAAGCCTGGCTTAGCGGTTAGCGAAGTACATAGTAACTTCGAAGCCGATACGCAGGTCAGTGTATGCAGGTTTGGTCCACATGGAATTACTCCTTCCGAATGAGGGTTGGGTTGTTCAGCTACTACTTGGGTACCGCCATGCGTTGGCAGTTCCCTGAAACCGGGATTGCGCTATCTTACAAGAAAAATTTGAACCGGAAGGTTAATTATTCGAGAAGCGCCGTTGCAGTTCGCGTAATAATCATCGATTTTCGCCCTGTCAGGAAGTGTCTGGCGCGGCAGCGTTGGCCAAGCATAGCCAAGCGGAACCTGTGTCGAGCAGGTTGCTCAGCAGGTGGTCCAGATCCGTCTGCCGCGTAGTCAGAATAGACCTGCGCAGCACATCCAGCCTATTGGGTTGTGTGGCCAAGTATGTCTGCCACGCCCATTCGGCGACATCGGCGTTGGCCATGGCGGGCTCGTCGAATTGCCCAGCCAATGCCTGGCGAGCGGCCGGGTCAAGGGTGACGCCATGGCGCAGCAGGTCGAGCAGGTGGCCGAGCACCTGTGCCTGGCCGGTGTGGGGGGACTGCACGCCGAACAGCAGCCCACCGACCCCCTCGACCTGACGAAAGGCGCTGAACACCGCATAACCGAGTTGCAATTCCACCCGCAGGCGTTGGTAAACCGGCCCTTGCAGCAACTGGGCTAACAGACGGCCTGCGGCTTCTTTGGCCGCAGGCAACGGGTAGAACAGCAGCAGGGCATGTTCGCTGCCTGGCACTTGGGCGTGCTGCCAGCGGTGGTTTGCCCATGTTGGCAGGGGGCCAGGCCGCGAGCCTTGCCCAGGGCACTGCTGCAGCGCAGTGCCCAAGGCGTTTAGCGCGGTATCCTCGAAGCCTGCAGCCATGCCATGCCACTCGGTGTGCAGCCACAGGCTGTCGAGTTGCCGCTGGTTCAGCGTGTCGGCGGGCACCGCTGCGGGCAGGCTACCCCGTACCGCGTCTGGCAGTTGCTTGAGCAGGGCCCTGATGGGGATCAGGACCGGGGGCTGCGCCGTGCAGGGCAGCCAGCAACTGGCAGGTGGCTTGAGCATCAAGGCCAATGCTTGTTCCACTGCGCGCAGCACTGCTGCTGGCAGGCCGGCGCAGCGCAACTGCCAGTATTCTCCGGCGCTGCTGTACTGCAGTTGCACGGAGGCGCGGTCACAACGTTCCTGCAGTGGTGCCAGGGCCTGTTCCAGCACACGCTGCAAGGGCTGGCGCAAAGGTGAAGGTACATGCCAGCGCAGGTACAGCGCAGCGTATTGGCGCGTGGGCGGGAGCTGGTCACTGATCTTCAGCGCTGCCGGCAGCGGCTGCGCCTTGGCATGGGGCAGGTCTGCCATCAGCAATGGGTCGACTGGCAAGTGCTGCCAATTGCCATGGTCGCTACCTGGCAGGCTTTCCAGCAGGGCGCCAAGCGCCTGCAACCCTTGGGTATCCAGCTTGGCGAACGGCTGGCCTGTGCTGTCCCGGCGGGCGAGCTCGAGCGCGCTGGCACTGTGCGCACGGCTGCGCTGCAGCAAGCCGAATTGGTGGTTCAACTGTTCGCGGTCGGCCTGGCGGATGAACCTGAACCAACCTTGCAGCAGGGCGCAGGTTTCGTCCGGGCAAGCGTCGGTACTTAGCTTCAGGTCAAGGTGCCACAGCAGCTGACCGGCGAACGCATACAGCCTTTCGGCCGTGAAGCTTTGTAGCCAGCCACGCTCGCGAAGCGCGCCCAGCCAGGTACCTGGGCGGCTGTCCTCCAGGTAAGCGAACAGCAGTTCCAAGGCTTGCTCGGCGCCGCTGGGCAGGCCTTGGTGAGTGAAGGTCAGAACGTTAGCCAGTGCGGGCAGTGGCGGCGGCAGCGCTCGCGGCACGCGCTCACCTGCGGCGAACAGTTCGGCGTGCTGCCGGGCAAGGCGTTCAAGTTCATCCAGCGGCTGTGGCCCGCAAAGGCTCAAGCAGATCTGGCCGCCTTGGTAGAAGCGCTGATGAAAGCCCGCAAGCGCTTGCTGGAAGGCCGCATCGTGCAAGGCCAGGGTGTATCGATTGCCAGCATGAAAAGCGCCCAGTGGATGCTTGTCTGACACTGACTGCAGCAGGGCGAACTGTTGTTGGGCCGATGGATTGCGCGACCAGGCGATGAATTCGGCGTGGATCACTTCGCGTTCACGGCGTTGGCGTTCGATGCCCAGATCCGGTTCTGCCAGCATTTGGCACAGGCGCTCGAGACCGCCGCCTAGCGCGTTGGGTGGCACCTCGAAGAAAAAGTCGGTGGCGCGTTCACGGGTGCTGGCGTTGACCTGTCCGCCCAGGGCTTGTACGTAGCGCATCAGGCCGTCTTCCAGCGGGAAGCGCGGGGTACCGAGGAAGAACAGGTGTTCGAGGAAGTGCGCCAGACCGGGCCATTTGGCAGGTGCGTCGTGGCTGCCCGCATGCACCCGCAGTGCGGCGGCCGAGCGTTTGAGGCGCGGGGCGTGGCGCAGGGTCAACTGCAAGCCGTTGACGAGGGTGAGTTGGCGAGTGGCGTCAGACATGGGGGCTCCGGTGGCGGCTTTCCATGCTAACCGATTTGTTTGCAGGCTCGGCCTATTCGCGGGGTATGGCGCCGGTATGAAAGGCAGCGCAGATCCCGTGGGAGCGGGCGTGCCCGCGAATGGGCCGCATAGCGGCCCCTGTCAGCCTTTACGCAGGTGCAGTTCCTGGCGCAAGTCGATCAGGTAGGGAAACGCCATGCGCCCCTGCACCACCCGTTCATGTTCCAGCTCTGCCAACAACTGGCACTCATCCCGCCCAGCCATGGCCAGTAAACTGCCATCCGGGCCGATGATGCTGCTCTGCCCGCAATACTGGATCTCGTCTTCCGCGCCGCAGTAGTTGGCATATACCAGGTAGCACTGGTTTTCCTGCGCCCGTGCCCTCACGGTCACCTGGCAGGTAAAGTCGTACGGCGTCATGTTCGCCGTCGGCACCAGGATCAGCTCGGCGCCATCCAGCGCCAGGCGCCGGGCGTTCTCCGGGAACTCGATGTCGTAGCAGATCAGCAGGCCAACCTTCCAGCCTTCCAGTTCCACTACCGGGAAGTGGTCGGCGCCTGGGCTGAACATTGAGCGGTCCAGTTCACCGAACAGGTGGGTCTTGCGGTAATTGCTCAGGCTGCGGCCATGCGCATCGATCAACTGCACGCTGTTGTAGATCGCCCCGTCATCGCCGCGCTCCGGGTAGCCATAGACAATGGCGATGCGATGCGCCTGGGCGATTTCCACCACGGTCATGGCTGCCGGGCCATCGGCGGCCTCGGCCAGGCGCTCGACCTGGGCCAGGCCGATGTTGTAGCCGGTCAGGAACATCTCCGGGCAGACCAGCAACCGGGCGCCTTGTGCGGCCGCCAGCTGCGCCTGGTGGCGCAGCCGTTGCAGGTTGCCGGGCACGTCCAGTGGCTTGGGTGCACCTTGGTACAGAGCGATGCGCATGGTGCCTCCTTGTCTCAATCCGCCAGGGCGATCGGGCCGATTTCGTTGAACACATCGCCTGGGCCTGGGTTGTCGGGGTGGGTGTGGCCACCCAAGTGGTTCATGATACCCCACACCGCATTCAGCGACGTCTGCACCGCGCCTTCAACCCAGGCGGGGGTCCATGACACGTCGTCCCCGGCAATGAAGATACCGCGCTGCTCCGCTGGCATGTCCTGCTGCATGAAGTGCGCGTACATGCGCTGGTTGTAGCGGTAATGGCCGGGAAGCGCGCCTTTGAAGGCGCCGAGGAAGTACGGGTCGGCCTCCCAGGAAACCGTGATCGGGTCGCCGATGATATGGCCGGCGATATCGGTCTTCGGGTAGATCTTCTTCAGCGCATCCAAGGCCAGTTGCACGCGCTTTTCCACCGGGTGCGGCAGCATCTTCAGTGCGTCGCTCATCCACGAGTACGACAGGCAGATCACCCCGGGCTTGTCGTTGCCGTTGTCGAACAGGTAAGTGCCGCGGGTGAGTCGATCGGTGAGGGTCATGCTCAGCAAGTCACGGCCGGTTTCCGGGTCCTTGTCCTTCCAGAACGGGCGGTCGACCATGACGAAGGTTTTCGACGACTGCATGTAGCGGGTACGGTCCAGGGCCATCCACATCTTTTGCGAGAACAGCGATTCCTCGCAGTCGATCTGGGTGGTCAGCAACCAGGTCTGGCAGGTGGCGAGTACTGCGCTGTAGTGGCGGGTATCGCCCCAGTTGTCGGTGACCGCCAGGCGGCCATCGGCGGCGCGGGCAATGCGCTTGACCCCGGTACGTGGTGCGCCGCCATGCAGCGTGCTCAGGCTGGTGCCCTCTGGCCAATGCACGCAGCGTTCCGGTACGTGGCGCCAGATGCCCTGTGGCACTTGTTCCACGCCCCCGACCACCAGGTGCTGGTGGTCGTCGCAGTTGGTCATCACCACGCGGAAGATTTCCAGCATCGAGTTGGGGAAGTCCGAGTCCCAACCGCCGGTGCCGAAACCGACCTGGCCGAACACTTCCCGGTGCTGGAAGCTCAGCTTGGCAAAAGAGCGCGAGGTGGCGACGAAGTCGTAGAAGGTGCGGTCGTCCCACAGCGGCACCAGCTTGTTCCAGAGTTCCTTCAGGCGCGGTACATCACGGTCGCGGATGGCCTGCTGGATATCGGCGAACTGCGCACCGCTCTCCAGCGCATCGGCCCAGGCGTCGGCGACCTCATGAAACAGTTGCGGCAGGTCGGTGGGCTTCTCGGCGTAGTAGGTCTGGCCTTCCAGGTCGATCACTGTGCTGCCCGAAGCCGGGGTCAGCGGGTTGGGGAAGGGTTTGGTTTCCAGGCCCAGCTTGTCGACGTAGTGGTAGAAGGCGGTGGACGACACCGGGAAGCGCATGCCACCCAGCTCGGCAACGATCCCGTCAGTGCCATTGAAGGCTTGCGAGCGCAGCCGGCCGCCCAGCCTGGACGCCTCGTACACCACCGGCTTGAGGCCCAGCTTCATCAGCTCGTAGGCCGCTACCAGGCCGGCGATACCGGCACCGACAATGGCCACCTCTTCCCCATGGCGCTCAGCCGGAATGCTGCCCAGGCCTGCCGGGTGTTCCAGCCAGTCGTCGAAAGCAAAAGGGAAGTCCGGGCCGAAAATGGTGATTGGCTTCTTGCCGTCGGCGGGGTGGCGGTTCTTCTTGTTCATGAAATGACCTTGCCAGAGAGGCTGCGCGAGGAGCGGAGCCTGAGTATAGGAGATGCCTGGCTGTCATTTTAGGGAGTGGGGTGTTCGTAATTAAGGTGCAGAGTGTTGTCTGAATGTAGTTAGTTTCGTCGTAATGATTAAGCTCATGTTCATTAAGACGAGGAAGGCGGTCGAGGTAATTCAAAAACCGCCCTGGCCCTTTGTAGGAGCGGGTTTACCCGCGAATGCGTCGGTAGATTCTCTGCCCCATTCGCGGGTAAACCCGCTCCTACAACCGGCCTCATCGATAACCCCACCCGAGCGCCAGTCCGTTCAAAGCGGCTGTCCACGGTCCACCTTGCTGCTGAGAATGATCGACGTGGTGGTTTTCTCCACCCCGTCGACACTGCCAATCTGGTCGAGCAACTGATCCAGCTGCTCGGGCGAGTCCGTACGCAGCCAGGCCACATAGTCGAATTCGCCGCTTACCGCACACAGCTGCTGCACCTGGCCCATGGCACTCAGGCGCCGCACCACGTCCTTGCCGGAACGCGGCTGTACCTTGATCCCGACATACGCCTGCAACCCGCCGCCTATCACACTCTGGCCCAGGCGTACGCCATAGCCGGAGATAACCTTGTTTTTCTCCAGCCGCTCCAGGCGCGAATTGACGGTGGTGCGGGCGATGCCCAACTGGCGGGCGAGGGTGGCGACGCTTTCGCGGGCGTTGATTTGCAGCAGGGCGATCAGCTGGCGATCGATTTCATCCAGCGTGATGGAGCGGGAATCCGACATGGCGAGTCTCTACGGTTGGCCCGCTAGCCTAGCCAGCCTGTGCCAATCAGGGCAAGGCCAGGTGCAGTCGATCACCGTTGATGGCGTCGGTTTGGCACTTTCTGTGAGAACGGCCGCGTATCTCTGAAGGCTGCGTCTTCGGCACTAATTCGGCATGATGAAGCGGTAGTCCAACGGGAACCTCAGCGTGAACCTCGACCACCTGCTCGAATGCTGGCGACTGGAAGTCGCCAACAAGAAAAGGCCCGGACGCCGTATCAGCCTACTGTTCAACGTGCTGCGCCGCGCACGCAAGGACAACAAACTACGTTTTCTCTTCGCCTATCGCCTGGCCCAGTACCTCGACGCCCGCGGCGGCCTGGCCCGGCGCCACGCCAGGCGCATGCAGCAGCGGCTCAACCTAAAGTACGCCATAGACATCGACATCTGCGCCCAGATCGCCCCCGGCCTGCGCATCGCGCACCTGCCTGGGGTGGTGATTACCCGGTACGTCAGCATCGGGCGCAATTTCTTCGTCCGGCAGAACTGCTCGATCGGCATCAAGACCCTGGGGCTGGATGAGTACGCCCTGCGCATTGGCGACAACGTCAGCATGGGCGCCAACAGTTGCATCGTTGCTGATCGTATCGACATTGGCGATGACGTGGTGATTGGCGCGATGTCGTTGGTTACGCGGGACATTCCGCCTGGCATTACCTTCTACAACCCGCGACAGGTCGAGATGCGTCCGGGAGGGGGTTAACCAACAGCGGTACATTTGTGAACGTTGGCAGAGGGGGTGGTGGAGCAGACTGGGAGGGTTCTTATGGGTTTGCCCATAGTAGATGGCCTCGCCCGATGGACTGGATCGTGCAGTGGTGCGGCCTTCTTCGTTTATCCCCAGGCGCCGCGCCAGTGATGAGCGCACCGAACGAATACGCAAAGACTTGAGGCAGTTGGCTCTGTAGCCAGCTTCTTGGCGTCCGTTGTCACGGGGCAGGCCCAGGTTCATTCATAGGCTTGCTCATCTGTGAGCCGATTAGCGAGCATATTCGGCTCATTTTGTGAGCTGATTATGGCGGCTATTCGGCTCATTGTCTGATCCTCAAGCTAGGGTGTTTGGCTTGGAGTATCGATAGGGCGCCTTTCCGCGATTATCGGCGTGCTGGGTGATCGGCTTCTTGGTGGGGCTGATTTCGCTGAGATAGTGTCTCAGCGCCACTTCCAAGGTCATGCGCTCGGCGCCGCTGCGCTGGATGTACACCCCCCTGACCATTTATTTCTTGCGGGCATGAAAAAGCCGCGCAGTGCGCGGCTTCTAAGCTGGTGGGCCCACACGGACTCGAACCGTGGACCAAAGGATTATGAGTCCTCTGCTCTAACCAACTGAGCTATAGGCCCTCAGTAAGTGGGCGGATTATAACGAGGGTTTCGCACCTGTGCCATCTGAAAGATCCGATAGTGCTATGCGAAGAAACGCGGCTGCGAATTCCTCTGGTGGTAGCGGGAGGCTGACGATGTAGCCCTGGATCTGCTCGCAGCCCTCGGCCGCCAGAAAACGCTGCTGGGCCTGGTTTTCCACGCCTTCGGCAATGATGGTCAACTGCATGCTGCGGCCCAGGGCAATGATCGCCCGGGCGATGGCGGCGTCGTGTGGGTCGTCGGGCAGGCCGCGGATGAACGACTTGTCGATCTTGAGGATGTCCAGCGGCAGGCGCTTCAGGTAGCTCAGCGACGAATAGCCGGTGCCAAAGTCGTCGATGGCCAGCTGTACGCCGAGTTTCTTCAACTGGTACAGCACGGCCAGGGCCTCTTCTGCCTGGCTCATGATGAAGTTTTCGGTGATTTCCAACTGCAGGTCACCGGCCTTCAACTGATGGTGCTTGAGCAGTTGTTCGATGCGCCGTGCCAGGTGTGGGTGGCGCAGCTGGGCGCCGGCAAGGTTGATCGACAGCGGGCCGAAGGGTTCATAGTGCTGCTTCCAGGCCTGCATCTGCCGGCAGGCTTGCTCCAGTACCCAGTCGCCGAGCTGCAGGATGGTGCCGTTCTCTTCCGCCAGGTGGATGAAGTGTTCCGGCGGTACCTCACCAAAGGTCGGGTGGCTCCAGCGGATCAGCGCTTCAGCACCCACCAGGCTCTGGGTTTTAAGGCTGAGCTTGGGCTGGAAGCACAGGCTCATTTCGTTGCGTTCGACGGCCCGGCGCAGTTCATGCTCCAGGGCGATGCGCTCGCTGGCCTGGGCGGTGAGGTCGCGGGTGTAGGCTTCGACGCGGTTACGGCCTTTGGCCTTGGAGCGGTACATGGCGGCGTCGGCGTTGCGGATCAGTGTGGAGACGTCGGTGCCATCCTGTGGGTAAAGACTGATGCCGATGCTGGCGCTGGTGAAAAACTCGTGCTCGCCGGCCTGGAACGGTGCGTTGAAGCAGGCCAGTAGCTTGTTGGCGATAGTGCTGGCGTCACTGGGCTTGTGCAGGCCGGGCAGCAGAATAATGAATTCGTCGCCACCCAGGCGGGCTACGGTGTCAACGTCGCGTACCTGCTCTTTCAAGCGCTGGGCGATGCCCTTGAGCAGCAGGTCACCGACCGGGTGGCCAAGGCTGTCGTTGATGTGCTTGAAGCGGTCGAGGTCCAGGAACAGCACTGCGCCTTGGCGGTTGGAGACTTGCGCGCAGGTGAGTACGCCCTGCAGCCGGTTTTCGAACAGGGTGCGATTGGGCAGGCCGGTCAGCGGGTCGTGGTGGGCCTGATAGTCGAGTTTGGCCTGGGCGTGCTTGATGCTGGAGATGTCTGCAAAAACCGCCACGAAGTGGGTGATCTCGCGGTCGCTGTTGCGCACGGCACTGATGGTCAGCCAGCTTGGGTAAAGTTCGCCGTTCTTGCGCTTGTTGTAGATTTCGCCCTGCCAGTGGCCCTCGTCGGTAAGCTGGTGCCACATGGCCAGATAGAAAGCGCTGTCGTGCTGGCCAGAGGCGAGCAGGCGCGGGGTCTGGCCGAGGGCTTCGATCTCGCTGTAGCCGGTGATTTCACTGAAGGCGCGGTTGACGGCACTGATGCGCTGGTCAATGTCGGTGATCAACACGCCTTCGGCAGTGTTCTCGAACACGGTGGCGGCCAGTTGCAGCTTTTCTTGCATCAGGTGACGCTCGGTGATGTCGCGGGCGATGGTCAGCATGCAGTCGACGCCGGTAATCGGCAGGGGCCGGGCGGACAGCTCGCAAAGGCGGATCTGCCCGTCGCTGCGGCGGATATGGCAGGTGAAGTCGCGCACGAAGCCGTCGCGGTTGAGCTGGTCGACCAGGCGTTTGCGCTCGTTGAGGTCGACCCAGATGCCCAGGTCCAGCGAGGTCTGGTCGATGGTTGGGTTGAGGGCGTAGCCGGTGAGGCGGCAGAAGCCCTCGTTCACCTCCAGCAGCAACCCGTCGCTCTGGCGCGACAGCAGCAGGCCGTCGGGCGAGGCGTGGAAGGCCTTTGCGAACTTTTCTTCTGAAGTTTGCAGCTGCTGCTGGGTCTCCTTCAGCTGGCTGATGTCGCGTACTGCCACAACCAGCGCGGGCGTGCCGTCCAGTTCGAAGGTTTCGGCCGAAGTCAGGCCGGTGAACAGTTGGCCGTTGCTGCGGCGGAAGCTCATTTCCAGGTTGCGGATACCACCTTGGTGCAACCTTTCAAGCAGGAGCGGGCCACTGCCTTCTATGCCCCAAAGGTCAAGGTCGGTGGCGGTGCGGCCAATGACCTGGTCTGGCGGCAGGCCGATCTGCTCTTCAAACGCCTCGTTTACCTCCAGCAGGCAGCCATCGCTGTGGCGGGCGATCAGCAAGATATCGGGGCACTGCTGGAATACCGAGGCGAACTTCTGTTCGGACAGGCGCAGGGCGTCCTCAGTGCGCTTGGTTTCGCTGATGTCGATCATCAGCCCGCGCATCACGGGCTGGTGGCCGTGTTCGATCATGCTGACGATGTTGCGTACCCAGAGGGGCTGGCCGTCAGCCCGGATCACCCGGTAGTCCAGGCTGTGGTCCCGCCCCGCTGCGGTCTCGCTGTCGCAGTAGGCCTGGGCCCAGAGCGCGTCCTCCGGGTGCAGGATGCTGCGCCAGAAACCGGGCCTGAGCCAGTCACTCAATGGGTAGCCGAGCAGGTCCTCGGCATGGGGGGAAACGTAGCTGTAGGTGAAGTCGTTGGCATCGGCTTCCCAGGCGATGGCTGACAGGCTCTCGACCAGGCCGCGATAGTGGTATTCGCTGCTGCGCAGCTCTTGCTCCAGGGCGATGCGCCGGGAAATTTCCGAGCTGAGCCGGCGGTTGATGCGAATGACCGCTGCCAGTACAGCCATCAGCAACAGCACCGCTGGCAGGCCATACACCAGCATGTCGGACCAGAACATCCGCTGGTCGACCACATTGCCTACCCAGTGCTGCTGGATCTGGCTGATTTCGCTGCTGCTCATGTCGGCCATCACTTTATCGAGAATGCCGACCAGCACGCTCTTGTCGCGGGGGACGGCCATCGCCAGCTGATAACGGTAGGGCGTTTCGCCGCTGACGTAGAGGCCTTCGAGCTTGAGTTGGCGCAGGCTCCAGATACTGGAAGCGAGGTCGCCGACCACGGCATCCACCTGGTCGGTGGCCAGGGCTTGCAGCGTGGAGCTGACGTTTGGCAGGGCAACCAGGTTGAGGTCCGGGTGGTGGGTGCGCAGCAACTCGTGCGGGGCGTAGTTTTCTACCACGGCGATTTTCAGGCCGTACAGGTCAGCCAGCTTTCGCGGTTGTGCGCCGCCTTTGTGCGCGAGGATGACAATGGGGAAGTCGAGGTACGGGCGAGTGAAGGCCAGGAAGCCCTGGCGTTCCGGGGTGGACATGATGCCGGGCAGCAGGTCGATACGGCTTTCCCGCGCCTGCGCCAGCACCTCGGTCCAGCTGCTGGGTTCGACCGGTTTGAACGTCACACCCAGGCGCTGCTGGATCATGGCGATGTAGTCGGCGGCCAATCCCTGGTAACGGCCCTCCTGGTCGCGAAACTCGAACGGTGGCCAAGAGGCGTCTACGCCCAGGTTGAGCTGCGGGTGGGCAGCCAGCCAGGTTTTCTCCTCATCTGTCAGGGTCAGGGCGCCGGCCGTTGTGTTCCACAGAATCAGGATCAGCAACAGAATGGCCGGCTTCAAGGACATGGCAGCCTCGCACTCAGGTGGTCTGAAGTCGAGTGTAGACGGGCATTGCTGCAGGCGTGCAACGGAAGGGGGGCTTTATGTGGCGGGCCACTAAAGAAAAACCCCGGCCTGGGCCGGGGTTTTGTCATCACTCGTCGAGGAAGGAGCGCAGGTGCTCGCTGCGAGTCGGGTGGCGCAGTTTGCGCAACGCCTTCGCTTCGATCTGACGGATCCGCTCACGCGTTACGTCAAACTGCTTGCCCACCTCTTCGAGGGTGTGGTCGGTGTTCATGTCGATACCGAAACGCATGCGCAGCACCTTGGCTTCGCGTGCAGTCAGGCCCGAGAGCACGTCACGGGTGGCTTCCTTGAGGCTTTCGACCGTGGCTACATCGATCGGGGACTGCATGGTGGAGTCCTCGATGAAGTCGCCCAGGTGCGAATCTTCGTCGTCACCGATCGGGGTTTCCATGGAGATCGGCTCTTTGGCGATCTTCAGTACCTTGCGGATCTTGTCCTCAGGCATTTCCATGCGCTCGCCCAGCTCTTCCGGCGTCGGTTCACGACCCATTTCCTGCAGCATCTGGCGGGAAATACGGTTGAGCTTGTTGATCGTCTCGATCATGTGCACCGGAATCCGGATGGTGCGTGCCTGGTCGGCGATCGAACGGGTGATCGCCTGACGGATCCACCAGGTGGCATAGGTCGAGAACTTGTAGCCGCGACGGTATTCGAACTTGTCCACCGCTTTCATCAAGCCGATGTTGCCTTCCTGGATCAGGTCGAGGAACTGCAGGCCACGGTTGGTGTACTTCTTGGCGATGGAAATCACCAGACGCAGGTTCGCCTCGACCATTTCTTTCTTGGCGCGGCGGGCCTTGGCTTCACCGATCGACATGCGACGGTTGATTTCCTTGATCTCGGCAACGGTCAGGCCGGTTTCGGTCTCAAGGTCGATCAGCTTCTGCTGGCAAGCGACGATGGCAGCGTTCTTTTCACCCAGGGCGGCTGCCCACTTGGTGTTACGCTTGGCCAGGTCACCGCTCCAGGTCTGGTCGGTTTCGTTGCTCGGGAACATGCGCAGGAAGTCGGCTCGCGGCATGCGGGCGTCACGTACGCACAGCTGCATGATGGCGCGTTCTTGCTGTCGCAGACGGCTCAGGGCGTCACGTACACGCTCGACCAGTACCTCGAACTGCTTCGGTACCAGCTTGATCGGCATGAACAGGTCAGCCAGGGCCTGCAGGGCCTCGATGCTTTCCTTGTGGTTACGACCATTTTTCTTCAGGACCTTGGAGGTTACCTGAAGCTGATCGGATACCGCACCGAAGCGCTGGGCCGCGACGACCGGATCCGGGCCGCTCTCGGCCTCTTCCTCGTCGTCACCGCTTTCGGACTCTTCTTCGTCGTCGTCGGACTCTTCCTTCGCCGCAGCGGCCTTGGCGCCAGGGATCGGCACTTCTTCGGTTGGCGCGGCAATGTTGTCGTCAGGGTCGATGTAACCGCTGAGAACGTCCGACAGGCGGCCACCCTCGGTAGTGACGCGGTCATATTCGCCGAGAATGTAGTCGACAGTGCCCGGGAAGTGAGCGATAGCGCCCATGACTTCACGAATGCCTTCCTCGATACGCTTGGCGATTTCGATCTCGCCTTCGCGGGTCAGCAGCTCGACAGTACCCATTTCGCGCATGTACATGCGCACCGGGTCGGTCGTGCGGCCGATATCGGTTTCAACTGCCGCCAACGCAGCAGCGGCTTCTTCGGCCGCGGCTTCATCGGTGTCGGCTTCCGCCAACAGAAGGGCATCCGCATCCGGAGCACTCTCGAATACGTTGATCCCCATGTCGTTGATCATGCGGATGATGTCTTCCACCTGTTCCGGATCTGAAATATCCTCAGGCAGGTGGTCGTTGACCTCCGCGTAAGTCAGGTAGCCCTGCTCACGACCGCGGGTGATCAACTCTTTGATACGAGACTGCTGTTGCGCTTTTCCGGACATAACACCCTATCCACTGAAGGTCTTGGCGGGCAAAAAACAAGCCGAGGATTATACCCGAGCATGGGCCTCACGCGCCAGATGAGGTCGGCGTTTGTGCGGGAACATTTCGGCTCAGCAGGGCGAGGAGCTGGGTTTTTTCCTCGCTGGTCAATTCGCTTTGACGTGATTTCCTGAGCAATTGTTCCAGGCTGCGCTCGCGTTGGCGGGCGGACAAGCTAGTTATGGTGTCGAAAAACTGTTGTTCAAGGTTGTCGGCCACGATAAGCCATTCCTTTTCCGCCAGGGCCCGCAGCAGGCGGCCCTGTTCGGTGCCATGCCAGCGTGCGATCAACTGCATTGAGCTTAGCCCAGGATTTTTCTGCGCGGCTTCGATCAGTGCAACCAGCAGTTGGCTGTACAGGTGTTCTTCGTCGGCGAAGTGGCTGGCATCCTCCACCTTGCCGGCCAGCAGCGGATGGTGCAGCAGGGTTCGCAGGGCGGCCAGGGTGGGCGGCTCGACCGGTGCTGGCACGCGGGGAGGTGCTTCGTCGCGTTGCTGCCAGGGCTTGCCGCCCTTGCGGTTCTTGTCCCAGGGCTTGTCGCTCCACGGCTTCTTGCTGCCACCCTTGTTGGGTTTCCACGCCTGCTCCTGATGAGCGGGGGCAAAGTCGTGCTGCGGCATGTCGCCGTAGTCGGGGGTGTAGCTGGCCATGGCATCGTAGTCGTAGCCAGGGTCGTAGTCCGGCACGCTGCTGCCCGTCGGGGCGTGTTGCGCCAACTGCTCGACCTGCTGCGGGTCGAGGCCGGTGATTTCCCTCAGGCGGTTGCGCATTAGCTGGCGCAGGTTGGCGCCGGGGATTTTTTCGATCAGCGGTGCGGCCAAGGTCGCCATATGCGCCTTGCCTTCCAGTGAGCGCGGGTCGGCTTCGACGCCAAGTTGCTCGAAGAAGTAGTCGGCCAGCGGTTGGGCGTGCTGGTTGATGCGGGCCATGAAGGCGTCGGTACCTTCGGCGCGCACCAGGCTGTCCGGGTCTTCGCCCTCGGGCAGGAACAGGAAGCGCGCGCGACGGCCGTCCTGCAGGTTCGACAATGTCGATTCCAGTGCACGCCAGGCGGCCTTGCGCCCGGCCTGGTCGCCGTCAAAACAGAACAGCACGCTGGGTACCACGCGGAACAGGCGCTTCAGGTGCTCTTCGCTGGTGGCGGTGCCAAGGGTGGCCACGGCATTGCGCAGGCCTTGCTGGGCCAGGGCAATGACGTCCATGTAGCCCTCGACGACGATGATCTCGTCGAGGTTGCGGTTGTGCTTGCGTGCCTCGTACAGCCCGTACAGCTCCTGCCCCTTGTGGAACACCGGGGTTTCCGGGGAGTTCAGGTACTTGGGCTTGTCGTCGCCGAGCACCCGGCCACCGAAGGCGATGATGCGCCCGCGGCTGTCACGTATCGGGAACATCACCCGGTCGCGGAAGCGGTCGTAGCGCTTGCCGCTCTCGGCGTTTTCGATCAGCAGGCCGGCATCGATCATCACCTTCTGCTGCAAGGTGTCGGCACCCAGGTGCTTGAGCAGGTTGTCCCAGCCGGGCGGGGCAAAGCCCAGGCCGAAGTCGCGGGCAATTTCCCCGGACAGGCCGCGGCCCTTGAGGTAGTCCACCGCTGCCTTGCGGGACGGGTGGCTGCGCAGGGCCTGGCGGTAGAACTCCGAGGCGGCGTCCAGTAGCGGATACAGCGGCGAGTCCGTCGGCTGGCGCGGCTTCTGGTCGCGGCGGCCTTGCTCGCGGGGCACTTCCATGCCCGCTGCGCGGGCCAGTTCCTCGACGGCCTGGGGGAAGTCCAGGTTGTCGTGGTCCATGACAAAGCCCAAGGCGTTGCCACCGGCGCCACAACCGAAGCAGTAGTAGAACTGCTTGTCGGGGCTGACCGTGAAGGACGGGGTTTTTTCTTTGTGGAACGGGCAGCAGGCGGAGTAGTTCTTGCCGGTTTTTTTCAGCTGGACGCGCGAACTCACCACGTCGACGATGTCGAGGCGGTTGATCAGGTCGTCAATGAAACTTTGGGGAATCAGCCCGGCCATGGCAGTCTCGTTATCTGGCAACTGGCAAGTCTAATCGCTCACGCGCCGAAGGGGGCGAGTGCTGCTTGGGGAAGTGCGAGGGAATGTGCTCGTCGCCAGCCCCTAAGGGCTCGTCAGTCGGACGTGCACGTCTGGTCATACAGCAAGGAGGACCAGCTCTGACGTTTCAGGCAGGTTGCCCATGATGCAGTTCGCATGAAGCTTGTGCAGGGCCTTGAGCTAGCTGCTCAAGTTTGAAGCGACCACTGCCATCGCCCGGGGGTTAGCCGGGCAGGGCAGAAGCTTTGCGTTGAACGCCTGTATTAGTACAGACGAACGGCGCGGCGCTGTTCGCGCTGAACTTTCTTGGCGTGACGCTTAACAGCAGCAGCTGCTTTGCGCTTACGCTCTGCGGTCGGCTTCTCGTAAAACTCGCGGCTACGAACTTCAGCCAGTACACCGGCTTTTTCGCAGGAGCGCTTGAAACGACGCAGAGCTACGTCGAAGGGTTCGTTCTCTTTAACTTTGACGGCTGGCATCCAGGGCTACCTTAATTCATTACCGGGGTAGACGTGCTCCTGGCAAAACAAAGGTGTGCTGGAGAACGTCGGTTTTCAAGGGTTGCGGATGTTAACCCTTAGCAAGCCGGAATGCAAAGCCTCTGATCGAAAACCGCTGGTCGGCACCCGACACGGGGACTATCATGCGCGGCTTCGAATTCAGCCCCCACAAGGGACGAGCCCATGCTAGTACTGGGATTGGAAACATCCTGCGACGAAACTGGTGTCGCATTATACGACAGTGAACGCGGTTTGTTGGCCGACGCACTGTTCAGTCAGATCGACCTGCACCGCGCCTTCGGTGGCGTGGTGCCTGAGCTTGCCTCGCGTGATCACGTCAAGCGCATGCTGCCGCTTATCCGCCAGGTGCTGGACGAGGCAGGTTGCGTTGCCACCGAAATCGACGCCATCGCCTACACCGCGGGCCCCGGCCTGGTCGGCGCCTTGCTGGTGGGCGCATCCTGCGCCCAGGCGCTGGCCTTTGCCTGGGACATCCCGGCGATCGGTGTGCATCACATGGAGGGCCACCTGCTGGCGCCCATGCTGGAAGAAAACCCGCCGGAGTTTCCGTTCGTCGCTTTGTTGGTTTCCGGTGGCCATACCCAGCTGGTTCGGGTCGATGGCATCGGTCAATACGAACTGTTGGGCGAGAGCCTGGACGATGCTGCCGGTGAAGCGTTCGACAAGACCGCCAAGCTGATCGGCCTCAATTATCCCGGTGGTCCGGAAATCGCGCGTCTGGCCGAACAAGGTGTGGCCGGGCGCTTCGTGTTCCCACGGCCAATGACCGATCGGCCAGGCCTGGAATTCAGCTTCAGTGGTCTCAAGACCTTCGCCCTGAACACCTGGCAGCAATGCAAGAATGCTGGCGACGACAGTGAGCAAACCCGTTGCGACCTGTCTCTGGCATTCCAGCAGGCGGTGGTGGAGACTTTGACGATCAAGTGCAAGCGGGCGCTCAAGCAGACCGGCCTAAAGCGCCTGGTCATCGCGGGTGGCGTGAGTGCCAACAAGGCCCTGCGCGCGTCCCTGGAGGACATGCTCGGTGGCATCAAGGGCAACGTGTACTACGCGCGCCCGCAATTCTGTACCGACAATGGTGCGATGATCGCCTATGCCGGTTGCCAGCGCCTGTTGGCCGGGCAGCAGCAAGACCTGGGGATCAGCGTGCAGGCACGCTGGCCGATGGAGCAGTTGCCGCCGCTGTAAGGTAGGGCGTCGAAGGTTCAGAAGTGGCGTTCGCGCCCTGCAAACAAGTCGCGCAGGTTGTTGCGGTGGCGCCACACGATCATCACTGTCAGTACGCTGATCGGTAGCAGGGCCTCCGGCTCGCGCCAGGCCAGCAACGGCAAGGTGAGTGGCGTGGCAATCAGTGCCGCCAGTGAGCTGGTGCGCGTGAGGTAGAAGGTCAGCAGCCAGGCGCCGATGGCCAGCAGCGCTGCCGGGAAATACAGGCCCATGAGCATGCCGGCTGCTGTCGCCACGCCCTTGCCGCCCTTGAAACGGAAGTACAGGGGGAACAGATGGCCCAGCACCGCGCATATGCCCACCCAGGCCTGCGCGTGCAGGTCCAGCCCGGCAGCGCGGGCGAGCAATACCGGCAAAAGGCCCTTGCACAGGTCGCCTAGCAGGGTCAGGATCGCCAGTTTACGGCCTGCCAGGCGTAGCATGTTGGTGGCGCCGGCATTGCCTGAACCGCTGGAACGCGGGTCCGGGCTGCCCGAGAGGCGGCTGAGAACAATGGCGAAGGACAGCGAGCCGAGCAGGTAGGCGAGCAACGCCAGTAACCAAAACATGCTAACTATTCCGGGCGAGGACGCCCTGATTCTAACGGCGCCAGTCGCCCTTGTCGTGCTGTGGAGAGAAGTGCTTGGACAGAGTGTTCATCGAAGGCCTGGAAGTCGATACCGTCATCGGTGCCTATGACTGGGAGCGGGATATTCGCCAGTGCTTGCGCCTGGACCTGAGCTTTGCCTGGGACAACCGCCCGGCCGCCGCCGGAGACGACCTGAACCTGGCGCTGGACTATGCCAGTGTGTCGGCGCGCATCCAGGCGTTTGCCGAACAGGCCCGTTTCGAGCTGGTTGAGACATTTGCCGAGCGCCTGGTGGCAACCCTGATGGACGAGTTCCACATCCCCTGGGTGCGGTTGAAGCTGACCAAGCCGGGCGCGGTGCCGGCGGCCCTTGGTGGTGTAGGCGTGGAGATCGAGCGCGGATGTCTCTGAGCACGGTTTACCTGGGACTGGGCAGCAACATCGACCGTGAGGCGCATTTGTGCGCCGGGCTCGATGCGTTGGCTGGCATCCTGACTGACATGCGCTGTTCGCCGGCCTTCGAAAGCCAGGCGGTGGGCATCAAGAGCGGGCCGTTCATCAACTTCGTGGTGACCGGGCAAACTGCGTTGCCGTTGATCGAGCTGGACCGCCGGCTGAAGTTCATCGAGGCCGACAATGGCCGCTATGCACCGGACCGCAAGGGGTTGCCGCTGGATATCGACGTGCTGATGTATGGCGATTTGCACGGTACCTTCGATGGGCTGGTGCTGCCCCGGGCCGAGATCCTGAAGAATGCCTTTGTGCTGTGGCCACTGTCGTTGCTGGCACCCGACCTGGTGCATCCGGGGGTGGGCAAGCGCATGGCGCAGCTGTGGCAGGAAGCGCAGATCGATCAGGTACTGGCCCCGGTCGCCTTTGAGTGGCGCGGGTTGCAGTTGACGCCCGCTTGAGCCTGTATCGGCCTCTTCGCGGGTGAACCCGCCCCTACAACGGCCTGTGCCCAACCCTAGATGTGTGCCCCCTGTAGGAGCGGGTTTACCCGCGAATACGGTGGTGGCTGCGACGGTGAACGGCGGTTGGAAATTGGCCAGCAGGCCCGGCCCTTTCGCGGGTGAACCCGCTCCTACAACGGCCTGTGCCCAACCTCTGATGTGTGCCCCCTGTAGGAGCGGGTTTACCCGCGAATACGGTGGTGGCTGCGACGGTGAACAGCGGTTGGAAATTGGCCAGCAGGCCCGGCCCTTTCGCGGGTGAACCCGCTCCTACAGCGGCTTCAGCCGCGAAGAGGCGGGTATGTCTAGCCGCGCTGGTAAGCCTCGAGCGCTTTCAGCCGCTCACCTTTGAGTGCTTCGCCCAGGGCCTTGCCCGTGAACCCGGCTTGCACCAACGGCTTCACATCCACCGCTCGCGCCGCCGCTGCTGCGCCTCGCAGGTAATCGGCCTGTGGGTAACCCTGCTCGCCATCGCCCAACGCCGCCATCTCGCAAACGACCACAAAATCCTCGAACCGCTGCGGCCGTCGGTAGACATCGAACTTCTGCAACAGCTCCAGCAGTGCCGTGGCAGGCAGTTCGAGCGCCTGATTGCCCTGCGCCAGGCATTCCCCTGTCAGCATGGCCAGTTCCTGGCACTCACGCGGTGCCTTCAGGCGCTGATTGACGGTTTTGATCGATGTCGGTGCCAACCCGCGCAACAGGCAGGCCCAGCGCACGTGCAGCGGTTGTCCGTGCGCCGCTGCCTGCTCCAGCGCCGACAGTGTCCGGGAGCCGTCATCAAGCTCAGGCAGCAGCTCCTGCAGGGCCCCGCACGCGCTCATTATCTTGAAGAACACCTGCGGTTGCGCTTCCATCAGCGCACGCTCGATTTCCTTCCAGCTGCGCTCGGCAGTGAGTGCCTGTAGTTCTCCCGAGGCGCTGATCTGGCGCATCAGCGCCAAGGTGTCATCGGCAACCCGGAACCCCAAGGGTGCGTAGCGGGCAGCAAAGCGTGCAACACGCAGCACGCGCAATGGATCCTCGGAGAATGCCGGGGAAACATGGCGTAGCAGGCGTTGATCCAGATCTTTCTTGCCTTGGTAGGGGTCGTAGACCGTGCCCGCCTCATCCTCGGCCATCGCATTGATGGTCAGGTCGCGGCGGATCAGGTCTTCTTCCAGGGTTACGTCGGGGCTGGCGTGAAAAGTGAACCCGCCGTAGCCTCGCCCGCTCTTGCGCTCGGTGCGCGCCAGGGCGTATTCCTCGCCGGTTTTCGGGTGCAGGAACACCGGGAAATCGGCACCTACCGGCCGATAGCCCTTGGCGAGCATTTCTTCGACGGTGGCGCCGACCACCAGCCAGTCGATGTCGCTGACAGGGCGGCCGAGCAGGCGGTCGCGCACGGCGCCGCCAACTTTGTAAATGTGCATGTGCAGCTCTCCATAACTGCCGACAGGATAACCCGTCGGCGGTCATGGGGTTGCATCAGAGGTGGTGGATAACGGCCAGGTCCATGCGGCCGTAGTCGGCGCTTTCGCTATGCTCGCCGCGCGGCGGCATGTGGTGAGTACTCATCACTTGCTCGCCCTGCACGGTCTCCAGGTGGATATCGAAACCCCACAGACGATGCAGGTGCTTGAGCACTTCGTCGGTCGAGTCGCCCAGCGGTTTGCGGTTGTGTTGCTGGTGTCGCAGGGTCAGCGAGCGGTCTCCGCGGCGGTCGACGCTCCAGATCTGCACGTTCGGTTCACGGTTGCCGAGGTTGTACTGCGCTGCCAACTGCTCCCGAATCACCCGGTAACCGGCTTCATCATGGATGGCGGGCACCAGCAGGTCGTCGCGTTGGTCGTCATCGAGGATGCTGAACAGCTTGAGGTCGCGCATCACTTTGGGCGACAGGTACTGCAGGATGAAGCTCTCGTCCTTGAAGCTGCTCATGGCGAACTTGATGGTAGAAAGCCAGTCGCTGCCGGCAATGTCGGGGAACCAGTGGCGATCTTCCTCGGTGGGGTATTCGCACATGCGGCGGATGTCGGTGTACATCGCAAAGCCCAGCGCGTAGGGGTTGATGCCGCTGTAGTACGGGCTGTCGAAGCCGGGCTGGAACACCACGCTGGTGTGCGACTGCAAGAACTCCATCATGAAGCCTTCGGTAATCAGCCCCTCATCGTACAGGTCGTTCATCAGGGTGTAGTGCCAGAAGGTTGCCCAACCTTCATTCATGACCTGGGTCTGGCGCTGCGGGTAGAAGTACTGGGCGATCTTGCGCACGATGCGCACGACCTCACGTTGCCAGGGTTCAAGCAGCGGGGCGTTCTTCTCGATGAAATACAGGATGTTTTCCTGCGGTTCGGCGGGGAAGCGCCCCTCATCGCGGTCGTTACCCTTTTCGGCGTTTTTCGGAATTGTCCGCCAAAGATCGTTGATCTGACGCTGAAGATGCTCTTCGCGCTCCTGTTGCCGGCGCCGCTCTTCTTCTGCAGAAATAGGATAGGGCCGCTTGTAGCGGTCGACACCGTAGTTCATCAGGGCATGGCAGGAGTCGATCAAGTCCTCCACTGCATCGATACCGTGGCGCTCTTCGCACTGGGCGATGTACTGCTTGGCGAACACCAGATAGTCGATGATCGAGCTCGCGTCAGTCCAGGTGCGGAACAGGTAATTGCCTTTGAAAAAGCTGTTATGGCCGTAGCAGGCGTGGGCAATCACCAGTGCCTGCATGCACATGGTGTTTTCTTCCATCAGGTAGGCGATACAAGGGTCGGAGTTGATCACGATCTCGTAGGCCAGACCCATTTGGCCGCGGCTATAGGACTTTTCCGTGCTGAGGAACTGCTTGCCGTAGGACCAGTGGTGGTAGCCCAGCGGCATGCCGACCGAGGCGTAGGCGTCCATCATCTGCTCGGCAGTGATTACCTCGATCTGGTTGGGGTAGGTGTCCAGGGCGTAACGCTCGGCCAGACGGCTGATTTCCCGGTCGTAGGTCTGGATCAGCTCGAACGTCCACTCGGACCCGGTGGAAATGGGTTGGCGTCTCTGTGCTCTGGCGGTCATGTGGCTAACCTGCGCTGGAAGAGTTCACGGAAGACCGGGTAGATGTCGCCGGCCGATACCAGCTGCTGTTGGGCGAACGTGTCGGGGAAAGCATCGCCGATACGCTCGTACTCATACCACAGCGCCTGGTGTTCACGGGGGGTGATCTCAACGTAAGTGTAGTACTGCACATGCGGCATGATCTGTTTGGAGAGGATGTCGCGGCAGATGGGCGAGTCGTCGTTCCAGTTGTCACCATCAGAAGCCTGCGCGGCATAAATGTTCCAGTCGCTGGCCGGGTAGCGCTCGGCCATGATTTCCTGCATCAGCTTGAGGGCACTGGAGACGATGGTGCCGCCGGTTTCCCGCGAATAGAAGAATTCTTCTTCGTCGACTTCCCGGGCGCTGGTGTGATGGCGAATGAACACGACTTCGATGCGCTCGTAGTTACGCTTGAGGAACAGGTACAGCAGGATGAAGAAGCGCTTTGCGATGTCCTTGGTGGCCTGGGTCATCGAGCCGGATACGTCCATCAGGCAGAACATCACTGCCTTCGAGCTTGGGTTGGGTTGCTTGACCAGCAGGTTGTACTTGAGGTCGAAGGTGTCGAGGAAGGGCAGGCGGTTGATACGCGCTTTCAGGCGCTCGATTTCCTGTTCGATTTCCTGGATATCGGTGAAATTGTCCGGCTCTTCGACCCGCAGGCGGTTGAGTTCCTTTTGTGCTTCGCGCAGCAGCGCGCGGCTGCTGCCGGTCAGGGCGATACGGCGGGCATGGGCCGAGCGCAGGGTGCGCACGATGTTGATGCGTGACGGGTTGCCTTCGTTGGCGATGCCGGCGCGAACAGTCTTGAAGGTGTCGGCGCCAGTCAGGTGACGTTTGACCAGGTTGGGTAGCTCAAGGTCTTCGAACATGAATTCGAGAAATTCTTCCTGGGTGATCTGGAAGACGAACTCGTCCATGCCTTCGCCGGAATTGCCGGCCTTGCCGCGACCGCCACCACCTCCACCGCCTTGCGGCCGTGGGATGTGTTCACCGGCAGTGAATTCTTTGTTGCCAGGGTGCACGATGGTCTGTTTGCCCCCACGACCATGATGCAAGACCGGTTCGTCGATGTCGCGCCCGGGAATACTGATCTGCTCGCCGTGTTCCATATCCATGATGGAACGGCGGCTCACCGCCTCTTCGACGGCCTTCTTGATATGTTCGCGGTACCGCCGCAGAAAGCGTTGGCGGTTGACCGTGCTCTTGTTCTTGCCGTTCAGGCGTCGGTCTATAACGTAGCTCATGGTCCCTCCGGTGACTGGATGCAGCTGCAACCCACAAGCTGCAAGCCACAAGCTTCAAGCTGCAAGAAAGAGCAGCCACCGCCGCCGCAAGCTGTGACGCGGGCCGTAATGCCCGCGCCAGGCAGCTTGCAGCTTGCGGCTAGTAGCTTGCCGCTTTATTGCGATTTCCTGACCCGCAGGTACCATTCCGACAGCAGGCGCACCTGTTTGTCGGTATAGCCACGCTCCACCATCCGGGTGACGAAGTCGTTGTGTTTCTTCTGGTCCTCTTTGCTGGCCTTGGCGTTGAAGCTGATGACAGGCAGCAGGTCTTCGGTGTTGGAGAACATTTTCTTCTCGATCACGACCCGCAGCTTTTCATAACTCAGCCAGCTTGGATTCTTGCCATTGTTGTTGGCGCGTGCGCGCAGTACGAAGTTGACGATCTCGTTGCGGAAATCTTTCGGGTTGCTGATGCCAGCCGGTTTCTCGATCTTCTCCAGTTCTTCGTTGAGCGCAATGCGGTTGAGAATTTCGCCGGTTTCCGGGTCGCGGTATTCCTGATCCTGGATCCAGAAGTCTGCATACAGCACGTAGCGGTCGAAGATGTTCTGGCCGTATTCGCTGTAGGACTCCAGGTAGGCGGTCTGGATTTCCTTGCCGATAAACTCGATGTAGCGCGGCGCCAGGTATTCTTTCAGGTAGCGCAGATAGCGTTCGCGCACCTCAGCCGGGAACTGTTCCTGTTCGATCTGCTGTTCGAGCACATACAGCAGGTGCACCGGGTTGGCGGCAATTTCGTGTGGGTCGAAGTTGAACACCTTGGACAGGATCTTGAAGGCGAAGCGAGTCGACAGGCCGTTCATGCCTTCGTCGACACCTGCGGCGTCCCGGTATTCCTGGATCGACTTGGCCTTTGGATCGGTGTCCTTGAGGTTTTCCCCGTCGTAAACGCGCATCTTGGAATAGATATTGGAATTCTCTGGCTCTTTCAGGCGTGAAAGCACGGTGAACTGAGCCAGCATCTTGAGCGTATCTGGCGCGCAGTGGGCCTTGGACAGCGAGCTGTTGATCAGTAACTTGTCGTAGATCTTGATTTCATCGCTGACCCGCAGGCAGTACGGCACCTTGACGATATAGATCCTGTCGATGAACGCTTCGTTGTTCTTGTTGTTACGGAAGGTGTGCCACTCCGATTCGTTCGAGTGCGCCAGCAGAATACCGGTATAGGGAATCGCCCCAAGGCCTTCGGTACTGTTGTAGTTGCCTTCCTGGGTGGCGGTGAGCAAGGGGTGCAGGACCTTGATCGGCGCCTTGAACATTTCGACGAATTCCATCAGGCCCTGGTTGGCCCGGCACAGCGCGCCCGAGTAGCTATAAGCATCAGCGTCGTTCTGTGGGTATTCCTCAAGTTTGCGGATATCGACCTTGCCGACCAGGGCAGAGATGTCCTGGTTGTTTTCATCGCCGGGTTCGGTCTTGGCAATGGCGATCTGGTTAAGAATCGACGGGTACAGCTTCACCACCTTGAACTTGGAGATGTCACCGCCAAATTCCTGCAGGCGCTTGGTGGCCCAAGGCGACATGATGGTGTTGAGGTAGCGCCGTGGGATGCCGAACTCTTCCTCGAGAATGGCCCCATCTTCGGTGGCATTGAACAAGCCCAGAGGTGACTCGAATACCGGCGAGCCCTTGATCGCGTAGAACGGCACCTTTTCCATCAGCTGCTTGAGTTTTTCCGCCAGCGAGGACTTGCCGCCGCCTACCGGGCCCAGCAGATAGAGGATCTGTTTCTTCTCTTCCAGGCCTTGGGCGGCGTGGCGGAAGTACGACACGATCTGGTCGATGCACTCTTCCATGCCATGGAAGTCGGCAAAGGCCGGATAGCGGCGGATAACCTTGTTGGAGAAGATTCGCGACAGCCTGGAGTTGGTTGAGGTGTCGATCAGCTCTGGCTCACCGATGGCCAGCAACAGCCGTTCGGCCGCCGATGCGTAGGCACTGCGATCCTCTTTGCACAGCTCGAGGTACTCCTGCAGCGAGAGTTCTTCCTGGCGCGTTGACTCGAAACGTTGTTGGAAGTGGCTAAAAATACTCATGACGTCACCTCGCTCGATACGTGGAGACGACGCCGGATCAGTCAGCTGATGCTGGCATGCAACCGGGTTGGCCGATTGCTGTATACCCCCCAGAACACCCTGTAACGCTACCGATGACCCGCACGCCGGTGTACCGGCTCTCCCCTTTTTGGATGGCCTGAGCTTAAGCGTAGTTGGTTATCTGCAAGGTCAAGGGGCGAGAAACGCAGAAGTTACGAACGACCGTTCGTCAGATAAGCCGCAAGCCCGCGCGGGGCACGGGCTGCAGGGGAAAATAAAAAATTATTCAGCGTTGCCCTGGGCGGTCTCGGCCGGATAGGTCGCGCGCCACAGTTCGAAGCCGCCGTCCACGCTGTACACGTCGGAGAAGCCCTGGCCGACCAGATAGGCGGCAGCGCTTTGGCTGGAATTGCCGTGATAGCAGACCACCAGGGTCGGCGCATCAAGGTCGGCGTTGCGGATGAAATCGGCGACCGAGTGGTTATCCAGATGCCGGGCGCCGGTGATGTGGCCGGCGGCGAAGGCCTGCGGGTCGCGAATGTCGACCACGACCGCTCCGTCTTTCTTGCGAAGCTCCAAGGCCTGCTCAGGAGGGATGCGCTTGAATTCGCTCATGGGTACTGCTTCCTTCAGGTGTGGTCGTTGAGTGTAGTGGGTTGTGCCGGCTGGCGCAGGGTGCCGTCGTCGGCACAGTCGCAGCGGTGATATTCGCCGCTGTCGATGTTGTACAGGGTCATGGCGCCGCCCCACACGCAGCCAGTGTCCAGGGCGATGACGTCGGGCTCGGTGACCTCACCCTGCAGAGCGGCCCAATGGCCAAAGATGATCTTCACGTGGCGTGAGCGACGGTCCTTGTGCGCGTACCAGGCTTTGTAGCCTTTGGGCGCGCTACCCAGGCCTTCCTTGCTCTTGAGGTCGAGTTTGCCATCGGCAGTGCAGAAGCGCATGCGGGTGAAGTAGTTGGTGATGACCCGCAGGCGTTCGACGCCGGCGAGGTTCTTGCGCCACTTGTTCGGCTCGTTGCCGTACATGCCGTCGAGATACAGCTGCAGGCGGGTGTCGTCACGCAGCACTTCCTCGACCTCGGCGGCGAGCTCCAGGGCTTTGCCAAGGGTCCATTGTGGCGGTATGCCGGCGTGAACCAGGGCGATGCCGCGGGGCTCGTCGTAATGCAGCAGCTTTTGCTGGCGCAGCCAGTCGAACAACTGGTCGGCGTCCGGCGCTTCGATGATCTCGCGCAGTGTGTCGCTTTTCTTGAGGCGCTCGACGTTATGCCAGACGGCCAGCAGGTGCAGGTCATGGTTGCCCAGCACGCAGACCAGTGAATGACGGATCGAGTACAGGAAGCGCAGGGTTTCCAGTGACTCGGGGCCGCGGTTGACCAGGTCGCCGACCAGCCACAGGCGGTCGACGGCGGGGTTGAAACTGACGCGATCGAGCAGGCATTTGAGTGGCTGCAGGCAGCCCTGCAGGTCACCGACGGCGTAGGTTGCCATCAGTGCAGCGCCCCGGGCACTGCCAGGCGGAAGGGGGCAATTTCGGCGTCGAAGCGCTTACCGTCTTCGGCGAACATCTGGTAGCTGCCCTGCATGGTGCCAACGCGGGTGCTGATGACGGCACCACTGCTGTAAGTATGGCTTTGGCCAGGGTCTATGTTGGGTTGCTGGCCGACCACGCCGGCGCCGCGTACTTCCTCTACCTCGCCGTCACCGTTGGTGATCAGCCAGTGGCGCGACAGCAACTTGGCCGTGAGCGAACCGTTGTTCTGCACGGTAATGGTGTAGGCGAACGCGAAACGACTGTTTTCGGGGTCGGATTGTTCTTTCAGGTAGCGGGTCACGACGCTGACGTCGATTTGATAGCGGGGGTCGGACATGCAAGGGCCTTGGGCGAACTGACGCAATAATGCAGTCTAGGCCATTGAGAGGGGGGAGGGCCAGCGGTGATCGGGCTTGGGGGTTACCTGTACCGGCGTCTTCGCGGGTAAACCCGCTCCTACAAGGATTCGCACAGGATTTGAGGGTTGTGCGATCCCTTGTGGCCCGCGAAGAGGCCGGTACGGGCTAAATCAGGCTTGTTGCTGATCCGCCAGTTGGTCAGCCAGGCGCACGAAGGCTGCCAGGTCGAGCTGTTCAGGGCGCAGGCTGCCATCAACGCCGGCAGCCTCGATGGCGGCGCTGTCCAGCAGGCCTTTCATGGTGTTGCGCAGGGTCTTGCGGCGCTGGTTGAACGCTTCGCGAACGACACGCTCCAGCAGCAGGTGGTCCTTGGCCGGGAACGGCAGCACTTCGTGCGGCACCAGGCGGACGATCGCCGAATCCACTTTCGGGGGCGGGTTGAAGGCACCAGGGCCGACATTGAACAGGTGCTCCACGCGGCAGTGGTACTGCACCATGATCGACAAGCGCCCCCAGTCACCGCCGCCAGGGCCGGCGGCCATGCGCTCGACCACTTCCTTCTGCAGCATGAAATGCATGTCGCGGATCAGCCCGGCGTGGCTTAGCAGGTGGAAGATCAGCGGGGTGGAGATGTTGTAGGGCAGGTTGCCAACGACCTTGAGGCTGCGCGGCGGTACGCCCAGCTGGTTGAAGTCGAACTTCAGGGCGTCACCCTGGTGCAGGCGGAAGTTGCTGCGATCGGCGAACTTGTGCTGCAGGATCGGCACCAGGTCTTTGTCCAGCTCCACCACGTCCAACTGTGCACCGCTGCCCAGCAGGCCTTCGGTCAGGGCGCCCTGGCCCGGGCCGATTTCCAGCAGGTGTTCGCCGGCCTTGGCGTTGATGGCACGCAGGATGCGGTCGATGATACCGGCGTCGTGCAGGAAGTTCTGGCCGAAGCGCTTGCGTGCCCGGTGTTGGTATTGCTCGTTCATGGTCGGTTCTCGGCCATCTGGTAGGCGGTTTCCAGTGCGACGCGCAGGCTGCCGGTGTCGACTTTGCCAGTGCCGGCCAGGTCCAGGGCGGTGCCGTGGTCAACCGACGTGCGGATGATTGGCAGGCCCAAGGTCACGTTCACTGCAGCGCCGAAGCCTTTGTACTTGAGTACGGGGAGGCCCTGGTCGTGGTACATCGCCAGCACCGCATCGCAGTGCTCCAGATATTTGGGGGTAAACAGGGTATCGGCCGGCAGCGGCCCGCGCAGGTCCATGCCTTCGGTGCGCAGGCGGGCCAGGGTCGGCTCGATGATGTCGATTTCTTCGCGGCCCAGGTGGCCGCCCTCGCCCGCGTGCGGGTTGAGGCCGCACACGAGGATACGCGGGTTGGCAATGCCGAACTTGTCGCGCATATCGGCATGCAGGATACGGGTTACACGTTCGACGCGCTCGGCAGTGATAGCGTCGGCAATATCACGCAGTGGCAGGTGCGTAGTCACCAGGGCCACGCGCAGGCCGCGGGTAGCCAGCATCATTACCACTTGTGCGGTGCGGGTCAGTTCGGCTAGGAATTCGGTATGCCCGGAAAAGGCGATACCGCTTTCGTTGATCACACCCTTGTGCACCGGGGCAGTGATCATCCCGGCGAAGTGCCCGTCCAGGCAGCCTTGCCCGGCGCGGGTCAGGGTTTCCAGCACGAACGCTGCGTTGGCCTTGTCGAGCTGGCCTGGCACCACCGGGGCCGCCAGAGGGGTATCCCAGACGTACAGGCTCCCTGCGGGGGCAGGGCGGTCAGGCCATTGGCCCGGGGCTACCGGCAGCAGGCTGACGGCCAGCCCCAGCTGCGTGGCCCGCTCGGCGAGCAGGTCACGGCTGGTGATGGCGATCAGGGGGTGGGGCTGGGCGTCTGCGGCGAGCAGCAGGCACAGGTCGGGGCCTATGCCGGCCGGCTCGCCGGGGGTGACGGCGAAGCGCAGGGGCTTCACTGGGCAGCCTGGTCGGCGCCAGGCAGCTTGATTTCAACGTAGGCTTCGTCGCGGATCTGGCGCAGCCAGGTTTGCAGCTCTTCGTCGTACTTGCGATTGCGCAGTACGCTCAGGGCCTGCTGTTCGCGGGCCTGCTCGGTGCTGTCGGTGGCGCGGCGGCCCAGCACTTCCAGAACGTGCCAGCCGTACTGGGTCTTGAACGGTTTGGTCACTACGCCTTGCTGGGCATTGGCCATCTGTTCACGGAACTCCGGTACCAGGCTGTTCGGATCGACCCAGTTGAGGTCGCCGCCATTGAGTGCCGAACCCGGGTCTTCAGAGAAGCTCTTGGCCAGTTCGCCGAAGTCTTCGCCGCTCTTGATCCGCTCGTACAGGCGCTCGGCCAGCTGCTTGGTGGCCGCCTCGCTGCGGATCTCGCTTGGCTTGATCAGGATGTGGCGTACATGCACTTCGTCACGCAGCACGTTCTCGCTGCCACCGCGCTTTTCCTCGAGCTTGAGGATGATGAAGCCGTTGGGGATGCGAATAGGCTGGGTAATTTCGCCCACCGGCATGCTGCTGAGCATCTTGGCGAAGTCGGGTGGCAGCTGACCGGCTTTACGCCAGCCCATCTCGCCGCCTTCCAGGGCGTTTTCGCTGGCCGAGTTGGCAATCGCCATCTGGCCGAAGTCGGCGCCCTGGCGCAGTTGCTGGTACACGTCACCAACCTTGCGCGCAGCCTTCTGGATGTCGGCCGAGTTAGCGGCTTCCGGGGTCGGAATGAGGATGTTGGCCAGGCGGTACTCTTCCGACATCTGCATCTTGCCCAGGTCCGAGGCCAGGAAGTTCTTCACTTCCTGCTCGGACACCTGAATGCGTTCGGCAACGCGGCGCTGGCGCACGCGGCTGATGATCATCTCGCGCTTGACCTGCTCGCGAGCGTCGTCGAACGACAGGCCGTCCTGGGCCAGCGCCGCGCGGAACTGGTCCAGCGACATGCCATTGCGCTGGGCAATGGTGCCAATGGCCTGGTTCAGCTCTTCGTCGGTGATGCGGATGCCGGAGCGCTCGCCGATCTGCAGTTGCAGGTTCTCGACGATCAGGCGTTCCAGTACCTGCGGTTCCAGGGCGCTGGTCGGCGGTACGCCGCCGCCGCGCTTGGCGATGGTTTGCTGCACCTCATGGACACGCTGTTCCAGCTGGCTTTGCATGACCACGTCGTTGTCGACGATAGCCACCACGCGATCAAGAGGTTGCACCGCGGCATGCACCGCGCCACTCAGCAAAGCGGCGCCCAGCAACACTGGGCGCAGACGATCAATAAGCTTGGTCTTCACGTTCACGGTAACCTTGAATGCCTTGGTCGAGGAAAGACTCGACCTTGTTGCCAACTACGCCGCCGAGGCCTTTCAGGACGATCTGAAGGAAGACACCGTGGTCGCCTTTTTCGTTCTGTGGAAGGGCCTGGCTGAAATCGTCGTAGTCGATCCAGTAACGGTTGATCAGGCGCAGCTTCCAGCAGCAGTTGTCGTATTCGAAACCACCCATGGCTTCCAGGGTACGGTTACGGTTGTAGTCATGCTGCCAGCGAGCGATAACGTTCCACTGCGGCACGATCGGCCAGATGACCGAGAAGTCGTGCTGCTGGATCTTGTAGTAATCCTTGATGTAGTTCGGATCGCCCGGGGTGCCATAGTCACCGCCGCCCACTTTCCAGGTACCCGTGGTCGAGTCGTAGGCAATGGTGTCGTTACGATAGCGATAACCGAGGTTGACGATTTTGTTCGGGTTGTCTTCAGGCTGATAGTGGAACATCGCACTGCCCGAGCGGGTGCTGCGGCTGTCCGGGTCCCAGTTGAAGTCCGAATTGAAGCGCCAGTCGCGGTTGAAGTAGTAGTTGTACACCAGCGCGTACGGCGATACATCGGATTGCGCGTCCTTGCGGGTGCGGTAGTCGATGCCTGGCAGCTGGACCTTGCGGTCCTTGAAGTAGTAGGCCTGGCCGATGCTGAAGTTCTGGCGCTCGAAGCCGTTCTCCTCGATCCAGCGGGTGGTCACGCCCAGCGACAGCTTGTTCTCGTCGCCGATACGGTCGGTACCACTGAAACGGTTGTCACGGAACAGCGAGTCGTAGCTGAACAGGGTTTCACCCGTATCGAACAGCGGGATGTCCATCTGGTCCTTGTGCGGGACATAGAGGTAGAACATGCGCGGTTCGAGGGTCTGGCGGTAGTTGGTGCCGAACAACGAGGTGTTGCGATCGAAATACAGGCCGCTGTCGACGCTGAAAATCGGGATATCGCGGTTCAGGTTGCTTTTGTAGTCGCCGAACACGTCCAGTGTGTCTGCGTTCGCGGCAGCAATGTCGCTCTTGCCCTTGCTATCCAGGTCAAGGTCGTAGTGCGTATACATGTACTTCAGCTTCGGCGTGATGTAGCCGTAGCTGGCCTGCATCGGCAGGCTGATGGACGGGGCGACGTTCAGGCGGGTGCCGTTGGCACGGGCTACGCCGAAGATATTTTCGTCAAGGCGGCGACCGGCTACGCCGGCGCTGGCGTCTGGATTGCCATCTTCGTCCAGAACGAAATCGTCCTTCAGGTCACGATCAAAACGAACAGCCTCAGTCTCGTACCCAAGGTTCAAACCGCCTGGCTGGAACGGCAGCGTACCGTTCAGGGTCAGCTGCGGCAGGCGGTCATACGGCGTGATCTGCGAGATCGTAGCCATCTCGTAGGCATGCACATTCAACCGCGCAGTGTAGCTGTCGCCACGATAGGTCAACGCACCCTGCTGATTCAGCAGGTCGCGACTTTCCACGCCAATCTGGTCGGACTCCAGGTCCTGGAAGTAGAACGGATCGCTGATGTCGGTGTAGTCCACCTCAGTCATCAGGCGTTCGTCCAGGCCACCCTTGTGCTGCCAGTTGACCATCCAGCGCTGATCTTTGTAATCCGTCTGATCTTTGCGGTCGTCGTTCTTGTCGTTCAGGTAGGCGCCGCCGAACTGGCCTTCGCTGGAAGGCGTCAGGTAACGGAACTCGCCTTCCATCAGCAGGCCGCGCTTGGCCATGTAGCGCGGATACAACGTGGCGTCGTAGTTGGGCGCCAGGTTGAAGTAGTACGGCGTGACCAGCATGAAGCCGGTGTCGCTGCTGGTGCTGAACGATGGCGGCAGGAATCCGGACTGGCGACGGTCGTCAATCGGGAAGTAGATGTACGGTGTGTAGAACACCGGGAAATCCTTGACCCGCAGCGTGACGTTGGTCGCGGTACCGAAACCGGTTGCCGGGTTCAGGGTGATGTTGTTGCCCTTCAGCTGCCAGGCGTTGCTGCCCGGTTCGCAGGTGGTGTACGTACCGTCCTTGAGGCGGATGATGGCGTTTTCGCTGCGCTTGGCGTACAGGGCATTGCCGCGGATGTGCGACTTGTGCATCACGTATTCGGCGTTGTCGACCTGGGCTTCGCCAGTGTCGAGCTGGATCTGTGCCTCGTCACCGACCACCAGCGAACCGTTGTCACGGATCTTGACGTTGCCCTTGAGCTCGCCACGGTTTTCGGCCTGGTAGAGGTTGGCCTCGTCGGCTTCGGCCTGCATGCTGCCCTGGCGCATCACCACGTCACCGGCGAGGGTGGCGATCTGCTGCTCCTGCTGGTACTTGGATACCTTGGCATTGATGTAGGTCGGCGACTCGTCCTTCGGCGTGGTGTCGGCCATGCCCGGGCGGGTCGGCTCGATATACGCGCCACCGCAGTAGGGGCCGGTTTCAGCCAGCTGTGCGGCGGTGAGCTTTTCACGCGGAACCCAGTCCAGGTGGCTGTAGTCTTCGCTGCGCGACTTCAGGCCACGGCCCTTGGCCTCGGTGACCAGCATGGGCCGGTCCGCAGTTTCGGCTTCGCCCGCAGCTTCGGTACCGGAGCTGACGGCTGCACCTTCGTGCACCGGGCGCGGTGGCAAGTTGTTGACTGGGGTTTTGGGCTTGCAGTCCCAACCACCGGCGGCGGACACTTGGCAGTCGAATTGTTCGGCTGCCACTACGTATGAGGTGGCCAGAGGTTGCAGGGCCAGCAGACCGCCGGTTACCAGCAACGGAAACTTTCTACGAAACGCGGGGGATTTCAATGCCATCTTATTAGTCCGGGCTTCCTGCGTGCCATCTGCCCGCGTGTGGGGCCGCACGCCTCTCGATGGTCTGAAAAAGATGCTGGATAATAAAGCATGACCCGCTTGACGGCTAGGGCCGTCGGAGACCCTTGCAATGCCTGAACACGATGTACGCCTGCAACAACTGACGGTCTGGCTCGATGAGCAGCTCAATGATCTTTTCCGTGACAACGCCTGGGGCGAGGTGCCTGCAGGCAGCTTGACCGCTGCCAGCAGCGACGCCAGCTTCCGCCGCTATTTCCGCTGGCAGGGCGCTGGCCACAGTTTCGTGATCATGGATGCGCCCCCCCCGCAGGAGAACTGCCGACCGTTCGTCGCCATCGACCACCTGCTGGCCAGCGCTGACGTGCATGTGCCGCTGATCCACGCCCAGGACCTGGAACGCGGCTTTCTGCTGCTTGGGGATCTGGGCTCTCGGACATACCTTGACATCATCAGTGCCGACAACGCCGATGGCCTGTTCGCCGACGCCATCGATGCCCTTCTGAAGTTCCAGCGTTTGCCGATGGACGCGCCGCTACCCAGCTACGACGACGCCCTGCTGCGCCGTGAAGTGGAACTGTTCCCCGAATGGTACGTGGGGCGTGAGCTGGGCCTGACCTTCACCGATGCACAGAAGGCCACCTGGCAGCGCGTCAGCCAGTTGCTGATCGACAGCGCCCTGGCGCAACCCAAGGTGCTGGTACACCGTGACTACATGCCGCGCAACCTGATGCAGAGCACCCCCAACCCTGGTGTGCTGGACTTTCAGGATGCGGTATACGGCCCGGTCACCTACGACATTACCTGCCTGTTCAAGGACGCCTTTGTCAGCTGGCCGCAGGCGCGGGTCGAAGGCTGGCTGAGCGATTACTGGCAGCAGGCGCAGGCGGCCGGCATCCCGGTGCACGCTGAGTTCGAAGCCTTCCACCGCGCCAGTGACCTGATGGGCGTGCAGCGCCACCTGAAGGTGATCGGCATCTTCGCCCGTATCTGCCACCGCGACGGCAAGCCGCGTTACCTGGGCGACGTGCCGCGTTTCTTCGCCTATATAAATGAAGTGATCGGTCGCCGGCCCGAATTGGCGGAGCTGGGTGAGCTGATTGCCGAGTTGCAGGCCGGAGCGCGTGCATGAAGGCCATGATCCTGGCTGCGGGGAAGGGCGAGCGTATGCGCCCGCTGACCCTGCACACCCCAAAACCGTTGGTCCCGGTCGCCGGCCAGCCGCTGATCGAGTACCACCTGCGCGCCCTGGCGGCAGCGGGCGTGACCGAAGTGGTGATCAACCATGCGTGGCTTGGCCAGCAGATTGAAGAGCACTTGGGTGACGGTAGCCGCTTCGGCCTGAGCATCCGCTATTCACCTGAAGGTGAACCGCTGGAAACCGGTGGCGGCATCTTCAAGGCCCTGCCTTTGCTGGGTGATGCGCCGTTCCTGCTGGTGAATGGCGATGTCTGGACCGACTACGACTTCGCGCGTCTGCAGGCTCCCCTGCAAGGCCTAGCTCACCTGGTGCTGGTCGACAACCCTGGCCATCACGGCCGCGGAGACTTCCGCCTGATGGGCGAGCAGGTCGTTGACGGTGATGACGCGCCAGGCACGCTGACCTTCAGCGGCATTTCGGTGCTGCACCCGGCGCTGTTCGAAGGTTGCCAGGCGGGCGCCTTCAAGCTGGCACCTTTGCTGCGCCAGGCGATGGCGGCCGGCAAGGTGTCTGGCGAACACTACCGTGGGCACTGGGTGGATGTTGGCACGCTTGAGCGCCTGGCCGAGGCTGAGTCTCTGATTGGCGAGCGTGCCTGACATGTGGTGGCCAGGCACGGTGATTGGTGTGGGTGCCGGCTTTGCCGTAGCGAGCATACCGGGTGCCTTGCTCGGTGCGTTGCTTGGGCAGGCCATTGACCGCCGGCTGCGTTTGCAAGGCTGGGAAGACATGCGTGAACGCCTGGGTGGGCGCCCCGCATTACGCGACGACGAGTTGTTGTTCGTGATGCTCGGGCGCCTGGCCAAGTGCGATGGCCGGGTAGCTGAGCAGCACATCCAGCAGGCGCGTCAGGAGATGATGCGCCTGGACTTGGCCGAGGCAGCTCGGCTGCGCGCCATCAATGCGTTCAACCGTGGCAAGGCGGGCAAGGACCGGCTTGGCGGGCACCTGCGGCGCATCAGTCAGCAGCCCCACGCGGCGGAAGGTACCTTGCGGGCCTGTTGGCGCATGGTCTGGGCTGACGGCAAGATGGGCAACAAGGAGCGTGAGCTGCTGCTGGACTGGGGGCAGAAGCTGGGCATGAGCCGACGCCAGGTGCAGGCCATGTCGCTGGAGTACGAGCCGCGCAAGGCCACGGGAGCAGAAAGCGCGCCCATGACCTATGCGGCAGCGTTGCGCTTGCTGGCGGTGGAGACAGATACCGACACTGATAAGGTCAAGCAGGCCTACCGTCGGCTTGTCAGCCGGCATCACCCGGACAAGCTGGCGGGTACCGGTGCCAGCGAGGCACAGGTGCGTGAAGCGACCGCGCGTACCCGTGAGTTGCACCAGGCCTATGCCATGATCCGCAAGCGGCGCGGTCTTTGATGGCCCCCCCACCAGGATCAAGCCGGGCTCAACCCTGAGGGCTCATCCACCCCCGCACCCGGCGGAACAATTGCTCTTGTGCCGCCGCTTTGTTTCCCGGCATGGCGATCAATGACAACTGGCGGTACTGGCTATCCTTCTGCCGCTTGCTGGCCTGCAGGCGTTGCTGGGCTGCATTGCGGTCAGCGCTGCGGGTGGCGTAGTAGATATCGGCTGTCGGTACCTTCAAGGTTGGGGCCAGGCTTTCCAGGTCATGCTCCACCCGTGCAGGTGTCTGAGCAGCGACCATCACCAGTTTTTGTACCTGCGGTGGCTGCTTCTCGCTCAGGTAGCGCGCCGCCCAATATGCACCGCTACCATGGCCGATCAGTACGATGCTGCGGGCGTTGTGTTGCTGGGCGAACGCCACGGCGGCATCCAGGCGGGCGAAGATGCGTTCGGCATCTGCCGGGTCGGACTGCTCGCTGGCTTGTTCGGCATCGGTGCTTTCTGCCGTGTCGGCATCTGCTGCCGTGGCTTGGGCCACGTTGGCGTTGGCGTCGGCCGGTACGTCCTTGACCGGTGCGCTTTCGCCTTTGTCTTGTGCAGGCGCTACAGGTGGTGTGGCTTCGACCCGCGCTTGCGGGCTGTCTGCGAGCAGGTCGGGCAGGCTGACGCTCAGGCTGTGCCAGCCGATATCAGGGAATTTTTGCCGCAGTGGGCCGACTGCATTTGGCCAGTCGGCCGTTTCGCCAGCACCGGGGACGATGATCACTGCCCCTTGCGGATCGTTGTCGTTGGCCGGCTTCCACAGGGCCAGGAAGCTGTCGGCACCGGCCTGCAGGGTCTGCTGCTCAGCCTTGGGCAGCAGCCGTTCCAGCGCCAGGGCATCCTCCTGGCTGCGTTCCAGCAAGGGTGGCCGTGGGGCCTCGGCCGCCGGTGCCACGGTATTTGCAGGTGATTTTTCGGCATCGGCGGCCAGGGCGCCGAGTGGAAGGACCGAGGCCAGGCAGCACACTGCCAGCGTCGTGCGATAAAGTGTGGACATGAGTCAACCCAGGGCCAGAATGAAACCGGCAGCCTAATAGTATTTGCCCGTGACGGCCATGCTGCATGGCCGTCTTTGCCAAGTCGAGCGTATAGATGAAGCGAGTGCGTCGCCTGTTGGTTATCGGCTGCTTGTGGCTGCCCTTGATTGTCTGGGCCAGGCCCGAGGCGCTGCCCTCTGTGGTGCTGGAGCCTGATCAGCAGCAGTGGCTGGACACCCACCGCAGTTTGCGTGTCGGCCTGGTATTGCAGGCGCCCTACGCCCAGTTCGACCGGCGTCTGCAGCAACTGTACGGGGCCAATGTGGAACTGGTGAACAGCTTGGCGCAGGCGCTGCGGCTGGACCTCACCTGGCGTAACTTCAGCGACCAGGCCAGTTTGGAACATGCCCTGCAGCGCGGCGAAATCGACTTCGCCCCTGGCCTTACCCAGACGCCGGCCAGCCTGCGGCTGTGGTTATTCAGCGACCCGTACATGCGCGTGCCACAACTGGTGGTGGGGCCGCGCACCGGGGCCATGGCCGTGGAGCTGGAAAAGCTTGAAGCCGAGCAACGCGTGGCGGTGCGCATGCCCAGCCCCTTGGCGGATTACCTGCGCGGCAACTACGGCAACCTCAATCTGCAGGGGGTGCCAGACGATCGTGAGGCCTTGCAACTGGTGGTCGGTGGCCAGGCCAGTTTCGCCGTGCTGGATGAAGCGCAGCTCAGCCGCCTGTCGCGCGAGAGCGAGTTCGGTGAGCTGGCGGTGGTCGGCGATGTCGGCTTGCCGCAGCTGTTGCGTATCGGTTCGCGGCGCGACTGGCCGCTGCTGGCCGATGTACTTGAACGTGGCCTGCAGGCACTGCCGGCCAAGGAGCTGGAACAACTGCATCAGCGTTGGTTGCAGCCGAAATACCCGCGCCTGAGCGAGTCGCCTGGCTTCTGGCAGAACATCGCCTTGCTGTTCGGTATGTTGCTGCTGTGTGCCTTGGCCACGCTGGTGTGGCAACGCCGGCAGCAGCGCCAGCTGGAGCGCAGCCTGCTGGCCGCGCGGGAGAGCCTTGTGGAGCGCCAGGTGCGTGAAGAGGCGTTGCGCCTGAGCCAGTTCGCCATCGATCAGAGCACCGTGGGTATCCTCTGGGTCAATTGGGACAGCCATGTGCGTTACGCCAACCATGCCGCCGAGCGCATGTTGGGCTACACCGAGGGTGAACTGCTGGAGCGGCCGCTGAGCGACTTCGAGCCAAGCCTGAACATGGACCGCTGGCTAGAGCTGTGGAAGGGCGCGCGTACGGGGGCGGGCGGTGTCGGTCAGTTTGAGACGCAGTGCCGGCGGGCTGATCAGAGCTTGCTACCCGTGGAGCTGTCGCTGAGCTTTCTGCGCTTTCGTGATTCCGAATACCTGGTGGTCTACCTCGCCGATGTCACCGAACGGCACCGCGCCCTGGCGGCCCTGCGCGAAAGCGAGGCGCGGTTGAAGGGCATTGCTGGCAACGTACCTGGTTTGGTGTTTCGCCTGGAGCGTGACCCGGCCGAGGGCGATCTGGAGTTCCCCTATATCAGCGAGGGTAGCGAGGCGTTGGTGGGTTATGCACCCAGCGAGATCCAGCACCCACAGATGGGGCTGCGCAACCTGGTACACCCCGAGGACCGTGCGGATTACCACCGGGTGCAGGACCTGGCTTTGGTCAGCGACCAGGACTGGTCCTGGCAGGGGCGCATTCTCACCCGGCAGGGCGAACAGCGCTGGGCCGACATCAAGGCCAGCGCCCGGCGCCTGGGCAACGGTCGGGTGGTGTGGGACGGTATAGTCTGGGACATCACACAGGGCAAGCGGGCGGAGCTGGCGCTGGCGAAGTCCCAGGAGCAGCTGCGCGAACTCTCGGCCCACCTGGAGAGCGTGCGCGAAGAAGAAAAAGCCCGTATCGCCCGGGAAGTGCATGATGAATTGGGGCAGATGCTGACCGTGCTCAAGCTGGAAGTGTCGATGTGCGAGCTGGCCTATGCCGAACTGGACCCGGGACTGAATGAACGCCTGGCGAGCATGAAACGCCTGATCGCCCAGTTGTTCCAGCTGGTGCGCGATGTCGCCACTGCCTTGCGTCCGCCGATCCTCGATGCCGGCATTGCCTCGGCCATCGAATGGCAGGCGCGGCGCTTCGAGGCACGTACGCAAATCCCCTGTCTGGTGCAAGTACCCGACAATCTGCCAGCATTGAGTGATGCCAAGGCCACCGGGCTGTTTCGTATCCTCCAGGAGGCGCTGACCAATGTGATGCGTCACGCCCAGGCGCACAGCGTGGAGATTGAACTGGTACGTGAGGGCGGACAGTTGCGCATGACGGTCAGTGATGATGGTCAAGGCTTTTGCCGCGAGCAGACCCGGCCCACCTCGTTTGGCCTGGTGGGCGTGCGCGAGCGGGTGCTGATGCTGGGGGGGAGCATGGCGCTGGACAGTGAGCCGGGTGAAGGCACCAGCCTGAGCGTGGCCATTCCGTTGGAGTAGGAGAGCAATCGTGATTCGAGTACTGGTGGCCGAAGACCACACCATTGTCCGTGAAGGCATCAAACAGTTGATTGGCCTGGCCAAGGACATGCAAGTGGCGGGGGAGGCCGGGAACGGCGAGCAGTTGCTCGAAACCCTGCGCCACACACCGTGCGAGGTGGTACTGCTGGACATCTCGATGCCAGGTGTCAACGGTCTGGAGGCGATCCCGCGTATCCGGGCGTTGCAGGATGCGCCGGCGATCCTGATGTTGTCGATGCACGATGAGGCACAGATGGCGGCGCGGGCGCTGAAGGCCGGAGCGGCAGGCTATGCCACCAAAGACAGTGATCCGGCGCTGTTACTGACGGCGATTCGGCGGGTGGCGGGTGGTGGGCGTTATATCGACCCGTCGCTGGCCGACCGCATGGTGTTCGAAGTGGGCCTGACCGAATCCCGGCCGTTGCACACACTGCTCTCGGAGCGGGAGTTTTCGGTGTTCGAGCGCCTGGCCCAGGGCGCCAACGTCAACGACATTGCCCAGCAGTTGGCGCTGTCGAGCAAGACCATCAGCACTCACAAGGCGCGTTTGATGCAAAAGCTGAAAGTGAACTCGCTGGCGGAGCTGGTGAAGTACGCCATGGAGCACAAGCTGATCTGATTGCGACATACGGGTGCCCGAAACTTGCCGAAGCCTCTGTGGGAGCGGGCATGCCCGCGAACGGGCCTGGCCTGCTGATCTCTATGGCTGAGCCGGCCTCTTCGCGGGCATGCCCGCTCCCACAGGTTTCGTGGTTGGCTCGCAAGGGCATTCCAAACCCGCCATCCTTGTAGGGCGATCCCTACAACAAATCTTCCACCCGGATGATGGCATTCTCTCAGTACCCCCGATTTTCGGGCGCTTGCGTCTCTTCTACTCTTCTGCCTACGCAGTCATCCAACAAGAAGGTGCAGGCATGAGCGAGGCGAAGTCGAACGCTGCAACCGGCGAAACGCTGGTCAGCTTCCGTGGTGTGCAGAAGAGCTACGACGGCGAGTCGCTGATCGTCAAAGACCTCAACCTGGATATCCGCAAGGGCGAGTTCCTCACCCTGCTTGGCCCGTCCGGTTCCGGCAAAACCACCAGCCTGATGATGCTGGCGGGCTTCGAAACCCCCACCGCTGGTGAAATCCAGCTTGGCGGGCGCTCGATCAACAACGTGCCGCCGCACAAGCGTGATATCGGCATGGTGTTCCAGAACTACGCGCTATTTCCGCACATGACCGTGGCCGAGAACCTGGCTTTTCCGCTGACCGTGCGCAACCTGAGCAAGACCGACATCAGTGAGCGGGTCAAGCGTGTGCTGAACATGGTCCAGCTCGACGCTTTCGCCAAGCGCTACCCGGGCCAGCTGTCCGGCGGCCAGCAGCAGCGTGTGGCGCTGGCCCGGGCACTGGTGTTCGAGCCGCAGCTGGTGCTGATGGACGAGCCACTCGGCGCGCTGGACAAGCAACTGCGCGAACACATGCAGATGGAGATCAAGCACATTCACCAACGCCTCGGTGTGACCGTGGTGTACGTGACCCACGACCAGGGCGAAGCGCTGACCATGTCCGACCGCGTGGCGGTGTTCCACCAGGGCGAAATCCAGCAGATCGCCGACCCGCGCACGCTGTACGAAGAGCCCTGCAACACCTTCGTCGCCAACTTCATCGGCGAGAACAACCGCATTAGCGGCACGTTGCTGGCCAGCGATGGCAAACGTTGCCAGGTGCAGTTGCCTCGCGGCGAGCGGGTCGAGGCGCTGGCGGTGAATGTCGGCCAGGCCGGCGAGCCGGTGACCCTGTCGATACGCCCGGAGCGCGTGCGGCTGAACGGCCACAGTGAAAGCTGCGTCAACCGGTTCTCTGGCCGGGTGGCCGAATTCATTTACCTGGGCGACCACGTGCGGGTGCGTCTGGAGGTTTGCGGCAAAGGCGACTTCTTCGTGAAGCAGCCTATTGCCGAGCTCGACCCGGCGTTGGCCGTGGGCGATGTGGTACCGCTGGGCTGGGAGGTGGAGCACGCCCGCGCGCTCGATCCGATTGCCGAAGCCCATTGATGGATTGCTTCACCAACCCTGTACTGTGGAGAGAATAATAATGCGCAAGCCGTTGAAACTGACCGCCCTGGCTTTGGGGCTGTTCACCGCTGGCCAGGCCATGGCCGCAGACCTCACCGTGATCTCGTTCGGGGGCGCCAACAAGGCTGCCCAGGTCAAAGCCTTCTACGAACCCTGGGAAAAAGCGGGTAATGGCAAGATTATCGCTGGTGAATACAACGGCGAAATGGCCAAGGTCAAGGCGATGGTCGACACCAAGAGTGTGTCGTGGAACCTGGTCGAGGTTGAGTCGCCAGAGCTGGCGCGCGGTTGCGACGAGGGCATGTTCGAAGAGCTTGACCCGGCCCTGTTCGGTAACGAGTCTGATTATGTGAAGGGCGCCATCCAGCCGTGCGGCGTAGGTTTCTTCGTTTGGTCCACGGTCATGGCCTACAACGCTGACAAGCTGAAGACCGCACCCACCAGCTGGGCGGATTTCTGGGACACCAAGAAATTCCCTGGCAAGCGCGGCCTGCGCAAGGGCGCCAAGTACACCCTGGAGTTCGCCCTGATGGCCGACGGTGTGGCACCGAAGGACGTGTATCAGGTGCTAAGCACCAAAGAGGGTGTGGACCGCGCCTTCAAGAAACTCGACGAACTCAAGCCCAGCATCCAGTGGTGGGAAGCGGGTGCACAGCCGCCACAGTTCCTGGCCTCTGGCGACGTGGTCATGAGTTCTGCCTACAACGGGCGTATTGCCGCTGTGCAGAAAGAGAGCAACCTCAAGGTGGTGTGGAACGGCGGCATCTACGACTTTGATGCATGGGCGATCCCTAAGGGTGCCAAGAACGTCGAAGAGGCGAAGAAGTTCATCGCCTACAGCGTCAAGCCTGAGCAGCAGAAGATCTACTCCGAGAATATCGCCTATGGCCCGGCCAACTCCAAGGCCGTGAGCCTGCTGTCGGACGAAGTGAAGAAAGACATGCCGACCACGCCTGAGAACATTGCCAACCAGGTGCAGATCGACGTGGCGTTCTGGGCCGACAACAGCGAACAGCTGGAGCAACGCTTCAACGCCTGGGCGGCGAAGAAGTAAACGTCCAGTGTGTGGGGCCGCAAAGCGGCCCCCATTTCAGCCTGTATTGCGGAGTTCGCCATGGCCATTGCAGTGCCCCTCAAAGAAGGCGCAGATCCAAGTCTCAAGCAGCGCCTCAAACACGCCGAGCGGGTTAACCGCTGGAAGGCGCAGGCGTTGATCGCGCCGCTGGCGCTGTTTCTTTTGCTGGTGTTTCTGGTGCCGATTGCGGCGCTGCTGTACAAGAGCGTCGGCAACCCGGAAGTGGTCGGCGGCCTGCCGCGCACGGTGGAAGTCATCAGCCAGTGGGATGGCAAGAGCCTGCCTGGCGAGGACGTTTACAAGGCGCTCAGCCAGGATTTGGCTGTGGCGCGCAAGAACCATACCCTTGGTGACCTTTCCAAACGCTTGAACATGGAACTGGCCGGCTACCGCAGCTTGTTGACCAAGACCGCCCGTGCACTGCCATTCAAGGCTGAGCCTGCCTCTTATAAAGACGCGTTGCAGGCTGTCGACGAGCGTTGGGGCGACCCGGCTTATTGGCAGGCGATACGCCGCAATACCAGTTCGGTGACTTCTTTCTACCTGCTGGCCTCGGTGGACCACCGCATCGATGACCTTGGAGAACTGGCCAAGGCCACTCCGGACCAGGCCATTTACCTGGACATCTTTGTACGTACCCTGTGGATGGGGGTGGTGATTACCACTATCTGCCTGGTACTGGCCTACCCACTGGCCTACTTGCTGGCCAACCTGCCGACCCGGCAGAGTAACCTGCTGATGATTCTGGTGCTGTTGCCATTCTGGACATCGATCCTGGTGCGGGTGGCGGCCTGGATCGTGCTACTGCAGTCGGGCGGCCTGATCAACGGCGCGCTGATGGCCATGGGCATCATTGACCAGCCGCTGGAGCTGGTGTTCAACCGCACAGGCGTTTACATCTCGATGGTGCACATCCTGCTGCCGTTCATGATCCTGCCGCTGTACAGCGTGATGAAGGGTATTTCCCCGAGCTACATGCGTGCGGCGATCTCGCTGGGCTGCCACCCGTTCGCCAGTTTCTGGCGGGTGTATTTCCCGCAGACCTACGCCGGTGTTGGCGCCGGTTGCCTGCTGGTCTTCATCCTGGCCATCGGTTACTACATCACCCCGGCGCTGCTGGGTAGCCCCAACGACCAGATGGTCAGCTACTTCGTCGCCTTCTACACCAACACCAGCATCAACTGGGGCATGGCCACCGCACTGGGCGGGCTGTTGCTGCTGGCGACCGTGCTGTTGTACCTGATCTATAGCTGGCTGGTCGGCGCCAGCCGCCTGCGCCTGAGCTGAGGAGCCTGTCATGCTGAGCCCATACATGTCGCCCGTGGAGCGGGTCTGGTACTACAGCCTGCGCATTCTCTGTGGCTTGATCCTGCTGTTCCTGATCTTGCCGGTGCTGGTGATCGTGCCGCTGTCGTTCAACAGTGGCAGCTTCCTGGTGTACCCGCTGCAGGGCTTCTCGCTGCAGTGGTATCAGGATTTCTTCGGCTCGGCCGAGTGGATGCGGGCGTTGAAGAACAGCATCATCGTTGCCCCGGCGGCCACGGTACTGGCCATGGTGTTCGGCACCTTGGCGGCCATCGGCCTGACCCGTGGCGATTTCCCCGGCAAGTCGCTGGTGATGGCGTTGGTGATCTCGCCGATGGTGGTGCCGGTAGTGATCATCGGGGTGGCCAGTTACCTGTTCTTCGCCCCTTTGGGCATGGGCAACAGCTTCATCTCGCTGATTCTTGTGCATGCGGTACTGGGTGTGCCGTTCGTCATCATTACCGTGTCGGCGACGCTGCAGGGCTTCAACTACAATCTGGTGCGCGCAGCGGCCAGCCTGGGAGCCTCGCCTTTGCTGGCTTTCCGCCGGGTGACCCTGCCGCTGATCGCGCCTGGTGTCATCTCGGGAGCGTTGTTTGCCTTTGCCACCTCGTTTGACGAGGTGGTGGTGACGCTGTTTCTCGCCGGGCCAGAACAGGCAACCCTGCCGCGGCAGATGTTCAGCGGTATTCGCGAGAACCTGAGCCCGACCATTGCCGCAGCGGCGACCTTGCTCATTGCGTTCTCGGTGGTGTTGCTGCTGACCCTGGAATGGTTGCGTGGGCGTAGTGAGAAGTTGAGGACTCAACAGCCGGCTTGATGATGGGTTGCCTGTGCCGGCCTCTTCGCGGCTAAAGCCGCTCCTACAGGGTACTGCGGGCCCGGTAGGACCGGCTTCAAGCCGCGAAGAGGCCGGTACAGGTTGCGCTGGTCGACACCAATTGATACCAATCAGCCTTCATCGCTTTCCCTGAGTTACAATGCGCGCCACCGTGACTCTGCCAACAGGTGCGCCATGCAGCCCTACGCTATTGCCCCCTCCATTCTCTCTGCCGATTTTGCCCGCCTGGGTGAGGACGTCGACAAGGTATTGGCTGCGGGTGCAGACATCGTCCACTTCGATGTCATGGACAATCATTATGTCCCCAACCTGACCATCGGTCCGATGGTCTGTACCGCTCTGCGCAAGTACGGCGTCACTGCGCCGATCGACGTACACCTGATGGTCAGCCCGGTTGACCGCATCATTGGCGACTTTATCGAAGCGGGTGCTACCTACATCACCTTCCATCCTGAAGCCACACAGCACATCGACCGTTCGCTTCAGCTGATCAAGGATGGTGGCTGCAAGGCCGGCCTGGTGTTCAACCCGGCCACCAGCCTGGACGCCCTGAAGTACGTGATGGACAAGATCGACATGGTGCTGCTGATGAGCGTCAACCCAGGCTTTGGCGGGCAGAAGTTCATTCCCGGCACTCTCGACAAGCTGCGCGAAGCGCGTGCGCTGATCGACGCCAGTGGCCGTGATATCCGTCTGGAGATCGATGGTGGCGTGAACGTCAACAACATCCGCGAGATCGCTGCCGCTGGCGCCGACACTTTCGTGGCCGGCTCGGCGATCTTCAACGCCCCGGACTACCAGGAAGTCATCGCCAAGATGCGTGCCGAACTGGCCCTGGCCCGCTCATGAGTGGCTTCGAGCAGCTGTTCCCGGGGACGCTGCCCAGGTTGGTAATGTTCGATCTGGACGGTACCCTGATCGATTCCGTGCCTGACCTGGCCGCGGCTGTGGACCGTATGCTGCTCGAACTGGGGCGCCCGCCTGCTGGCCTTGAGGCAGTGCGCCACTGGGTTGGCAATGGCGCCCAGGTGCTGGTGCGCCGCGCGTTGGCGGGTGGCATCGACCATGCCGAAGTGGACGATGCGCTGGCAGAACAGGCGCTGGCGTTGTTCATGGACGCTTATGCCGAAAGCCATGAACTGACCGTGGTCTATCCCGGCGTACGGGACACCCTGCGCTGGCTGCGCAAGCAGGGCGTGGAGATGGCGCTGATTACCAATAAGCCTGAGCGCTTTGTTGGCCCGCTGCTGGACCAGATGAAGATCGGTAATTTCTTCCGCTGGATCATTGGTGGCGACACCTTGCCGCAGAAAAAGCCCGACCCGGCGGCGTTGCTGTTCGTCATGCAGATGGCCGGTGTTACCCCGCAGCAATCCCTGTTCGTGGGTGATTCGCGCAGTGACGTGCAGGCGGCCAAGGCGGCTGGCGTGCAATGCGTGGGCCTGACCTACGGCTATAACCATGGCAGGCCGATCGACGATGAATCCCCCAGCCTGGTAATCGACGACTTGCGCGCATTGCTGCCCGGTTGCGCAGACCCGGCCACTGGGATAACGTTGGCGGACCTTCAAGCCTCACAAGACAGAGAGTCCACCGTGGCGGTTACTGGCAAATTCTGGATGAAAGTCATCAAGGCCTTGGCCCGTTGGCGTTGGCGCGCCTGACTTCAGCCTGCCGGCGTGTGCCGGCCCGTCCGTTTGCCTGACCTATTGCTGCTTGCCACGAGACTACTCATGAACCGCGAAGAATTCCTGCGCCTGGCTGCTGCCGGCTACAACCGTATTCCCTTGGCCTGTGAAACCTTGGCCGACTTCGACACGCCGCTGTCGATCTACCTGAAACTGGCTGACCAGCCCAACTCGTACCTGCTCGAATCGGTGCAGGGCGGCGAGAAGTGGGGCCGTTACTCGATGATCGGCTTGCCATCGCGCACGGTGATGCGTGTGCATGGCTACCATGTCAGCATCCTGCAGGATGGCGTCGAGGTGGAAAGCTGTGAGGTCGAAGACCCGCTGGCATTCGTTGAAACCTTCAAGGACCGCTACAAAGTTGCCGATATCCCCGGCCTGCCGCGCTTCAATGGCGGCCTGGTCGGCTACTTTGGCTACGACTGTGTGCGCTATGTAGAAAAGCGCCTGGGTGCCAGTCCCAATCCGGACCCGCTGGGCGTACCGGATATCCTGCTGATGGTGTCCGACGCGGTGGTGGTGTTCGACAACCTGGCGGGCAAGATGCACGCCATTGTGTTGGTCGACCCAGCTGAAGATCAGGCTTTCGAACAGGGCCAGGCACGCCTGCAAGGCTTGCTGGAAACCTTGCGCCAGCCAATCACCCCGCGCCGCGGTCTGGACCTTAGCGGCCCGCAGGCAACCGAGCCGGAGTTCCGCTCCAGCTACACCCGCGAGGATTACGAAAACGCCGTCGGTCGTATCAAGGAATACATCCTGGCCGGGGACTGTATGCAGGTGGTGCCGTCGCAGCGCATGTCGATCGACTTCAAGGCTGCGCCTATCGACCTGTACCGCGCGCTACGCTGTTTCAACCCGACGCCGTACATGTACTTCTTCAACTTCGGTGACTTCCATGTGGTCGGCAGCTCGCCCGAGGTGTTGGTACGTGTCGAGGACAACCTGGTCACCGTGCGCCCGATTGCCGGTACCCGCCCGCGTGGTGCGACCGAGGAGGCGGACCGGGCGCTGGAAGACGACCTGCTGTCGGACGACAAGGAAATTGCCGAGCACCTGATGCTGATCGATCTGGGTCGCAACGATGTGGGCCGTGTGTCTTCGACCGGCAGTGTGCGCCTGACCGAAAAGATGGTGATCGAGCGTTACTCCAACGTGATGCACATTGTCTCCAACGTTACCGGCCAGTTGCGTGAAGGCCTCACGGCGATGGATGCACTGCGGGCGATTCTGCCGGCTGGCACCTTGTCGGGTGCGCCGAAGATCCGCGCGATGGAGATCATCGACGAGCTGGAGCCGGTCAAGCGTGGTGTTTACGGCGGTGCAGTCGGGTATTTTGCCTGGAACGGCAATATGGATACCGCAATTGCCATTCGTACTGCAGTGATCAAGGACGGCGAGTTGCATGTGCAGGCCGGTGGCGGCATCGTTGCCGACTCGGTGCCGGCGCTGGAATGGGAAGAAACCATCAACAAGCGCCGGGCGATGTTCCGTGCGGTGGCGTTGGCCGAGCAGACTTCCGCCAGATAAATTGATTGGGGCTGCTGCGCAGCCCATTCGCGGGTAAACCCGCTCCTACAAGGGTTGCGCAAGCCTCAGGCATACGAGGCCGTCGTAGGAGCGGGTTTACCCGCGAAAGGGCCGGCCCTGCTGGCCAATTTCTACCTGCCGTTCACCGTTGCCGCTGCCACCGTATTCGCGGGTAAACCCGCTCCTACAAGTGTGCGCAAGCCTCAGGCATACGAGGCTGGCGTAGGAGCGGGTTGCGCAAGCCTCAGGCATACGAGGCCGTTGTAGGAGCGGGTTTACCCGCGAATGGGCCGCAAAGCGGCCCCCAGCAATTTAGAAGTCCACGCTAACCCCCACGCTAATGCCCTGCTGCGTCAACTCATCACTCTTGCGCCAGTTGTAGTTCCCGCGCAAATGCACCCCCGCCACCAGTTCATGGCTTACGCCCAGGCTCGCCCGGGTCAGGTCGCTGTGCGGTGTATACCCGGTCAGGGTGAAGTCATTTGCCGGCAAGCTGGTCAGGTGCATCGTCACATCCTGCTCGTCGTCCTCGAACTCATGCTCCTGAGCCACCTCGGCGAAAAGCCGGGTACCTGGCAGTACCTGCACACTGCCCAGCAGCCCCACGCCCAGGCGGCGTGACGTGCGCTCCTGGTCATCGAAGCCAAGCGCCGTCGAGCGCCCGCTCTTCTCGTCGTAGCCATCCACCTTCACCCGCGCATAGTCGGCACTGATGAACGGTGCCAACTGCCAGTTGCTGGTGTCGGCCGCCAGGTTGTAGCCCAGCCGCCCGGACAATGCCCAGGCCTCGCCGTCGGTGTCGCCTTTTTCACTGCGGTCATTCACGCCCAGGGCGAACGTACGCTTGAGGTCGCTGTAGTCCAGGTGTCCGGCGGTCAGCGCCGCGTCGGCCCACCAGCGGTCCTGGCGGTACTGGGCAAAGGCACTGGCCATATAGCTGTTCAGCTTGTAGTCCGAGTCCTGTTCACCGGCTTCCAGCTTCTGCCGGTACGCACCGCCGGCCAGGCCCAGGCGCCAGGCGTCGTTCAGGCGATAGCTGCCGCCCACGGTCAGGTTGTAGCCGCGGCCGTCACCGCTGGCCGCGCTGTGCTGGCCGTCGAAGTCCAGGTCCTGAGCGCCGCTGGCGACAAAGGCTTGCCATTGACCAACTGCTTGCCAAGGCGTCTGCCACTGATTACGCAACTCATCCTGGTGAGCCCGCAGGCTGGCGTGGGCCATTTCCGGTAGCAGGGTCAGTTCCCAGGGGGCTGCGAGGATCGAGTAGGCGTAATCGGCAATCAGCTGCTGACCCGCGATGGTCGGGTGGACCGAGTCGTTGAACAGCAGTTTGGTCGGGTCTGGCGTTGTGCCGTTGATCCCGTACACCGGGTTTTCCACGCAGCTATCGCCGCTGTAGCAGGTGCCGACCAGGTTCTGGTCGCTGGCCAGGCCGAACTGACTGGGGCTGGCCAGCGCCTCGCTCAACAGCGTAGGAATGTTCAGTGGAATGATCTGGGCATCGATCTGCCCTAGCTGGCTGATCAGTGACTGGTTGAACGCAGCGGAGAGCAGTGACAGTGGGTTTTGCTGTGGCGTGCCGCTGAAATTGGGCGTTTGGCCGAGGTCAGGTAGCAGCCAGACCATGATGTAGCGCGCGCCTCCTTGCTGAAGGGCTTGGGCGCTGGCAGCCAGGCGGGCGCCGGCGACTACGGCGTCGGCCGGGCTATTCACCAGGCCCTGCAGGAAGTCGTTACCGCCACCTGTCAGGTAATACAAGGCATTTGGGTCGGCGCGCAGGCCGTTGGCCAGGTAGCCGGGGCGCTCGCGCAGCACCAACCCGGCATTGGGGTTTCCTGGTGGGATGACGGTCTCGGACGTTGTCGTGATCGAGTCCAGGATCTGTTGGGTGGTGTACCCACCAACTGCCCAGTTATTACCATCGGGCTGGATGCCTATGGATGTCGACGGGTTAAGGTCGCCTGGCGCGACGCCCAGGCGGCCACCGAGGATCATCGGTGACACCGGAGCGAAGTTACCGTTGGCATCGCGGTTGGTGAAACGCGCGCCTGGGGTACCGCCGCTCAGGTCGGGAAACTGCCCTGCATCGGCGAGGCTGTCGCCAAACACGATGAGGGTTGAATAGGGCGAAGGGCCGGCCAACGCCTGGCAACAGGCCAGGGCCAGTGAAGCGAGGGTAAAGCGCAATAACGGGGCTTTTCGCATCATGGAACATCCTTTTCTTTGTTTTTATCAGGACAACCCCATCGACCTTAGCAAATCGTCGTGCTTCCCTCCCAAGTCCATTCGTTTCCCCGTGTTTACAGGCATATTGCGCCCGTCGTCCCGGTAGGCTACTGTGCCGGGACGTATGAGCGAGACCTATCCTGTGTTGATCGTCAGCAAACTCTTGATGCGCGTAATCAAGGCCCACGCCCGTTGGCGTTGGCGCGCCTGACTTTATCTCCTGCCGGCCCGCCCGGCCCGTCCCCGTTTGCCTTCTCGTTTACCGCCCGTTGTGGCAAAGCCGCGCCTGTGGCTGGTGCTGGAAGGTTCGAATCATGAAGTCAGTAGATTCAAGAGGTTTAACACCATGTTACTGATGATCGACAATTACGACTCATTCACTTACAACGTCGTTCAGTACCTTGGCGAGCTGGGTGCCGAGGTGAAGGTCATTCGCAATGACGAAATGACAATCGCCCAGATCGAGGCCCTCAACCCTGAGCGCATCGTCGTATCCCCGGGGCCGTGCACTCCAAGTGAGGCAGGCGTGTCCATCGAGGCCATCCTGCATTTCGCCGGGAAGTTGCCAATCCTTGGCGTATGCCTGGGCCACCAGTCAATCGGGCAGGCCTTTGGCGGCGACGTTGTTCGTGCACGCCAGGTCATGCATGGCAAGACCAGCCCGGTATATCACCGCGACCTGGGCGTGTTCGCCAGCCTTAACAACCCGCTGACCGTGACCCGTTACCACTCGCTGGTGGTAAAGCGTGAAACCTTGCCCGACTGCCTGGAAGTTACCGCCTGGACCTCCCATGCTGACGGTTCGGTCGATGAGATCATGGGCCTGCGCCACAAGACGCTGAATATCGAAGGGGTGCAATTCCACCCTGAGTCGATCCTGACCGAGCAGGGCCACGAACTGTTCGCCAATTTCCTCAAGCAGACCGGCGGCCGCCGCTAAGGATCGAACATGGATATCAAGAGTGCGTTGAGCCGTATCGTCGGCCAACTGGACCTTACTACCGAAGAAATGCGCCAGGTCATGCGCCAGATCATGACCGGTCAGTGCAGCGAGGCGCAGATAGGTGCCTTCCTGATGGGCATGCGCATGAAAAGCGAAAGCATCGACGAAATTGTCGGTGCGGTGTCGGTGATGCGTGAACTGGCCGAAAAGGTCGAGCTGCAAAGCCTTGATGGTGTCGTCGACATTGTCGGTACTGGCGGTGACGGCGCCAACATCTTCAACGTATCCACCGCTTCGTCCTTCGTCCTGGCGGCGGCGGGCTGCCCGGTGGCCAAGCATGGTAACCGCGCAGTATCGGGCAAGAGCGGCAGTGCCGACCTGCTGGAAGCTGCCGGCATCTACCTGAACCTGACGCCAACTCAAGTGGCGCGCTGCATCGACAGCCTGGGCATCGGCTTCATGTTCGCGCAAAGTCACCACTCGGCCATGAAACACGCCGCAGGCCCGCGTCGAGAACTGGGGTTGCGCACCCTGTTCAATATGCTCGGCCCGCTTACGAATCCGGCCGGAGTGAAGCACCAGGTGGTCGGTGTGTTCGCGCAAACCCTTTGCCGCCCGCTGGCTGAGGTGCTGCAGCGGCTGGGTAGCAAGCATGTGCTGGTAGTGCACTCGAAGGATGGACTGGACGAGTTCAGCCTGGCGGCACCCACCTTCGTCGCCGAACTGAAAAACGACGAGATCACTGAATATTGGGTCGAGCCGGAAGACCTCGGCATTAAGAGTCAGAGCCTTCATGGCTTGGCAGTCGAGAGCCCGCAGGCTTCGCTGGAGCTGATTCGCGATGCGCTGGGTCGGCGCAAGACCGAGAACGGTCAGAAGGCCGCCGAGATGATCGTGCTTAATGCTGGCGCGGCACTGTATGCCGCTGACCATGCCATGAGCCTGAAAGCCGGTGTAGAACTGGCCCATGATGTACTGCACACCGGCCTGGCCTGGGAGAAGTTGCAGGAATTGGGCGCCTTTACTGCAGTATTCAAGGTGGAGAACGAAGCATGAGTGTGCCGACGGTGCTGGAAAGGATCATTGCCCGCAAATTTCAGGAAGTGGCCGAGCGCAGTGCACGCGTCAGCTTCGCCGAGCTGGAGAGCCTGGCCAAGGCCGCCGACGCCCCGCGTGGCTTCGCCAACGCGCTGATCGAGCAGGCCAAGCGCAAGCAGCCAGCGGTGATTGCCGAAATCAAGAAGGCTTCGCCAAGCAAGGGCGTGATCCGTGAGCACTTCGTGCCGGCGGAAATCGCGGTCAGCTACGAGAAGGGCGGGGCCACCTGCCTGTCGGTGCTGACCGATGTCGATTATTTCCAGGGTGCCGATGAGTACTTGCAGCAGGCCCGCGCAGCGGTTTCGCTGCCGGTGATCCGCAAGGACTTCATGGTCGACCCTTACCAGATCGTCGAAGCCCGGGCCCTGGGGGCAGATTGCGTACTGCTGATCGTGTCGGCGCTGGACGACGTGAAGATGGCTGAACTGGCCGCCACTGCCAAGGACGTCGGCCTCGACGTGCTGGTGGAAGTGCACGATGGCGATGAACTGGAGCGCGCGCTGAAAACCCTGGATACGCCGCTGGTGGGGGTGAACAACCGCAATCTGCACACCTTCGAGGTCAGCCTGGAAACCACCCTTGATCTGCTGCCGCGCATTCCGCGTGACCGTCTGGCGATTACCGAAAGCGGTATTCTCAACCGGGCCGATGTGGAGCTGATGGCAATCAACGAGGTTTACTCGTTCCTGGTGGGGGAGGCGTTCATGCGCGCCGAGCACCCTGGCCTGGAATTACAGCGGCTGTTCTTCCCCGAGCAGGTGAAGAAGACTGTTCAGCACCTGGACTGATCAAATGAAGCCGGCGTTTTTGCCGGCTTTTTTGTACCTGTAATGGCCTCTTCGCGGGCAAGCCCGCTACACGCGCTGTTGTAGGAGCGGGTTTACCCGCGAAGAGACCGGTTAAATCAACATCATAGGTGGATCAATGACCGATCAACCCCTGGCCCTGACTGTCGAACAGGGCCTGCACGCGGAGCAGGAACTGCTGGCCGCCGTCTGCCGCGGCGAACGCGAGAGTGGTGTGCTGTTCTGGCGTCCGACCGACCACGCTCTGGTCATGCCTCGGCGCATGAGCCGGCTGGGCAACTTTGAAGTCGCCTGCGCGGAATTGGCTATTGCTGGCTGGCCGGTGCTGCTGCGAGAAACCGGCGGTGAGCCGGTACCTCAGTCGCATTCGACGGTGAACGTTGCACTGGTCTACGCCGCGCCGCGCAGTGAAGGTGACCACGGCCGTATCGAAAATGCCTACGAGCGCCTGTGTCTGCCGCTGTGCGATGTGCTGCGCGAGTGGGGCGGGGTAGCGTCCGTCGGGGAAATCGACGGGGCCTTCTGCGATGGCCGCTACAACGTCAACCTCAATGGCCGCAAACTGGTGGGTACTGCCCAGCGCTGGCGTCAGGGCCTGGGTGGCAAGCGCCCGGTGGTGCTGGTACACGGTGCGCTGTTGCTGGACAACGAGCGTGAGTCGATGGTGGCGGCGGTCAACCGCTTCAACGAGTGCTGCGAGCTGGAGCAACGCTGTCGCGCTGATGCGCACATCGCCTTGCACGAAGTCGCGCCGGCAGCACCCTGGTTCGAGCGCCTTTCGCAGGCCTACGCCAAGGTACTGGCCGAGTTGCCCAAGGACTAGCGGGTACCGTAGACCACCATGGTCTTGCCCTTGACCTGCACCAGGCTGCGTTCCTCCAAGTCCTTTAGAACGCGGCCGACCATTTCCCGAGAGCAACCGACGATTCGGCCTATTTCCTGACGGGTAATCTTGATTTGCATGCCATCGGGGTGGGTCATGGCGTCCGGCTGCTTGCACAGTTCCAGCAGGCAACGGGCAACTCGCCCGGTCACGTCGAAAAATGCCAAGTCGCCAACCTTGCGGGTAGTGTTGCGCAGGCGCTGGGCCATCTGGCTACCCAGGGCGTAGAGGATTTCAGGGTCCTGGCGCGCCAGTTCGCGAAATTTCTCGTAGCTGATTTCGGCCACTTCACATTCGGTCTTGGCGCGTACCCAGGCACTGCGCTGCTGTTCGCCATCAATGGGCTCGAACAGGCCTAGCTCGCCAAAGAAATCGCCATTGTTGAGGTAGGCAATGATCATTTCATGGCCGTCGTCGTCCTCGATGAGGATGGTGACCGAACCCTTGATGATGAACGACAGTGTCTCGGCCCGGTCGCCGGCGCAGATGATGTTGCTTTTGGCGGTGTAGCGGCGGCGCTGGCAGTGTACCAGCAGCTTGTCGATGTTCTTTATCTTGGCGGGTAGGGCGGAGGCAACCATCACGAAATCCTGTTCGATATGACGCATAGGCTTTGTATAGAGGTTGGCTGACGGAAAGCGCCAGTCATTTGGCGCCAGCTTATCAGACACTACAGGATGTTTCGGTACTAAACCGACACATCTCGTGCTTTTCCCACAGCCGCACAAGGTCTAAGCTGACACCCTTTTCCGAAAATCAGGAGTCCGGGTAGATGAAGGCACGTATCCAGTGGGCCGGTGAGGCAATGTTCCTCGGCGAATCGGGGAGCGGCCATGTCGTCGTGATGGACGGCCCGCCCGAGGCCGGCGGCCGCAACCTGGGCGTGCGACCGATGGAAATGCTGTTGCTGGGCCTGGGTGGCTGCAGCAGCTTTGACGTGGTGAGCATCCTGAAGAAGTCGCGCCAGGCAGTGGAAAGCTGCGAGGCATTTCTTGAGGCGGAGCGCGCAAACGAAGACCCGAAGGTGTTCACCAAGATTCATATGAACTTCGTGGTGAAGGGGCGTGGGCTGAAAGAAGCGCAGGTCAAGCGGGCGGTGGAGCTGTCGGCGGAAAAGTACTGCTCGGCTTCGATCATGCTTGAGCGTGCCGGGGTTGAGATTACCCATGGGTATGAAATCGTGGAGCTGGGTTAAGGCTGAGATTCCGGCGCCGCTTTGCAGCCCTTGTGGGAGCGGGTGAACCCGCTCCCACATCTGGCCCAGGGCGGCCTTCAGTTGCGCAGGGCCGGAAGGGCCATCCGCAGCCATTGCGGAAGACTGCTTCTTAGCGCCTGGCTCATCCGCTCCCGGTGCTTCTGGTAAATCAGCCCAAGCCAGATAACCCCCAGCCCGATAAAGGTCACCACCACTGGGAACAGTAGCGACTGGGCAAACACCTCATACGCTAGGTACCCCAGGTAAGCGGCCACTCCCAGCGCACCAAACACCATGAACACCGGCCGGCGCAGCAGCACCGCCATGCCCATCAGCGCAATGTTGATCAGGCAGTACAGGGCCTTGCCCAACTCACTGCCGCTGTCCAGCAGCGTCAACCCGCCCCAGAATGCTGCCAGCCCGGCCAGATAACCCCAACGGGCGTAGTCTTCACGCGTGCGGCCGTCTATCACGACGAAAACCACCAGCAAGCCCAACCCAAACCACAGTGATACGTGGCGGCGCTGCTCCCAGCTGAACGGGGAGCCGAAGAACCACTCGCTAAGGTCCATCGACATGAACCACAAGGCCACGGCTACTGGCATGACGACGAACGGGTAGGGGATCAACCGCAGCATTAGCAGGCCGGCAAGCACCGTGGCTGCTTCCATCGCCAGCCAGCCGCCCTGCACGTAGGTGTAGTACTGATGGTAGTCGGCCTGCGTATCGTCCAGTGGCCACCAGCCGAACATGCGTTCGATAGCGAATACCGCCAGCGGCACGATGCTGACTGCAACGGCAGCCAGTACGCCAGCAGCGACGGGTTGGGCGCGGCGCTGCAGATTGAGGGCGAGCAAGGTGATCAGCAGGATGTAGAGGCTGGCGATGATCAACAGCGCGCCGTCACCGAGGCTCATCCAGGCCTCGGTGAGCAACCAGCCCATGGCCGCCATGATCAGCATGGCGCCAAAGTAGAAGGCAACATGGGCCAGCTGGAAGCTGCCACGAGGTGCGGGTTGCTGGCGCAGGAATGCCAGCAGGCTTTGATCCTGACCCGGCTGGAGAATGCCTGCTTGCACGGCGCGCGCCAGGTCCTTGGCGTCGAATCGATCCGTCATGGTGATACCTTCAGATGCGGTATGTGCTCTTGGTCATGACCTTGGCCAGCAAGCTCATGCCAAAGCGGACGGGGGCCGGAAAGCGATAACCACCGGCTTCCAGTGCAGACTCGGCGTGTTGCTCTTCGTCAATGCGCATTTGCTCGAGAATGGCTCGGGATTTTTCATCTTCGTGCGGCAATTGCTCCAGGTGCTCGTCGAGGTGCTTGCACACCTGATGTTCGGTAGCGGCGACGAAGCCCAGGCTGACCTTGTCGCTGACCAGTCCGGCGAGTGCGCCGATGCCGAACGACATACCGTAGAACAGCGGGTTGAGCACGCTCGGGTGGCTGTTCAGCTGGCGAATGCGCTGTTCGCACCAGGCCAGGTGATCCACTTCTTCCTCGGCGGCATGCTCCATGGCCTTGCGCACTTCCGGGAGCTTGGCGGTCAGGGCCTGGCCTTGGTACAGCGCCTGGGCGCAGACTTCACCGGTATGGTTGATGCGCATCAGCCCGGCAATATGACGGGCCTGTTGCTCGTCCAGGTCGGCATCTGGCTGGACGATGGCCGGCGATGGCCGGGCGGGTTGGCCGCTGAATGGCAGCAAGGTGCGCATGGCAGTATCGGCCTGCAGCAACAAGCGGTCGAGCGGCGAGTAGTGACGTTCGGTAGCCATCGGGCACCTCCGCAAGAATGTGCCCGACAGTTTACCGCAATAGCGGCGGGGTCGCTTGCCGTGGGTCAGCCCGGCGGCCAGTTCATCTGGCGCTGGCCAAGCACGTGCATATGGATGTGGTAGACGGTCTGGCCGCCTTTGGGGTTGCAGTTCATGACCACGCGGAAACCTTCCTCGCAGCCTTGTTCGACAGCCAGGCGCTGGGCGGTGAACAAGATGTGGCCAGCCAGGGCCTTGTCTTCTTCGGTCAGGTCATTGAGGGTGCGAATGTGCTTTTTCGGGATGACCAGAAAATGTACCGGTGCCGCGGGTGCAATGTCCTTGAAGGCCAGGATCTGGTCGTCTTCATAGATGATATCTGCCGGGATTTCCCGGTTGATGATTTTGAGGAATAGATCGTCCACAGCACTTGCTCCATGGTGAGGGTCGGGCCGAGTGTACTCAGCCGGGCGCCGCTCGCCCAGTGGCTATTCCATACCGATGGGGCAATAGCGGCGGTGGATGGCCCCAGCCAGCTTGCGCACCAGCCAGCGCGGCAGCAAACGCGGGGCGAACGCCAGCCAGCGGTTGCGCCGGCCGGGCATGATCAGTGCGCGGTTCTTGTCCAGCGCCCGTACGGTGTACAGCGCCACTTCCTCGGCGCTGAGACAGCGCGACTTGCCATCTAGCCGCGCAATGCGCCGGCGTGCGGAACGTACTGGGCCAGGGCACAGTACAGAGACCTTGATGCCGGTGCGCTTGAGTTCTTCGCGCAGGGCCTGGGAAAAGCTCAACACGTAGGCCTTGCTAGCGGCATAGGCGGCCATCCATGGGCCAGGCGCCACCCCGGCCAGGCCGGCGACGTTGAGAATCTGCCCGCCACCCTGCACAGCCATCAGGTTACCGATGGCGTGGCACAGGCGGCTCAGGGCCAGCACGTTGACCTCCAGCAGGTCTTGTTCGTCTGCCCATTCATGGGCCAGGAACGGCCCATAGGTGCGCAAGCCCGCGCAGTTGACCAGCAAATCGATACGCCGCTCACCTTCTTCCAGCTCTAGCACGAAGCCTGAAAGGCGCAACGGCTGGCTGAGGTCGCAGGCGCGGAACAGTACCTCGACACCGAAACGCTGGGTCAGCTCCATGGCGACAGGCTCCAGCGTTTCTCGTTGGCGTGCCACCAGGATCAGGTTGCGCCCGCGCCGTGCCAGCGCTTCCGCCAAGGCCAGGCCCAGGCCGCTGGAAGCACCAGTGATCATGGCGTAACGGGTCATGCAAGGCTCCTGGGGGCGGAAGAGGGCGCCTAGTGTACAACTTGCCCGTGCAAGGTGTTGCCTTTTGCTACAAGGCGCGGTCCCGCAAAACCTGGCAGCGTTCCAGGGCTTGTCGGTACTCGCCATGCAGGCGCTCGATCAATGCGCTGGCGCTGGGCAGGTCATGGATGGCTCCGACGCCCTGGCCCGCTGACCATACGGTCTTCCAGGCCTTGGCTTCGTCATCGATCGGCTTGAGCTTGCCTTGCACGTGCCCCCCCTTGAGGGCGTTCATGTCGTAGCCGGCCTGCTCCAGGCTCTGACGCAGGAAGCTGGCGGGGATACCGGACACCACGGGTGTGTGGATGATGTCGGCGGCATGGGCATCCAGCAGCATCTGTTTGTAGGCGCCCTGAGCCTGGCTTTCTGTGGTGGCGATGAAGCGCGTGCCCATGTACGCCAGGTCCGCCCCCAGCAGTTGTGCGGCCAGGATTTCGTGGCCGTGGTTAATGCAGCCAGCCAGCAGCAGGGTCTTGCCGAAGAACTGGCGAATTTCTGCGGCCAGGGCGAACGGGCTCCAGGTGCCGGCATGGCCGCCCGCGCCTGCGGCGACGGCGATAAGGCCATCGACACCAGCTTCGGCGGCCTTTTCGGCATGCCGGCGGGTGGTGACATCATGAAACACCAGGCCGCCGTAGCTGTGTACGGCATCGACCACTTCCTTCACCGCGCCCAGGCTGGTGATGACGATCGGCACCCGGTGCTCCACGCACAAGGCTAGGTCGGCCTGCAGGCGCGGGTTGGTCGGGTGGACGATCAGGTTGACGGCGTAGGGCGCTGGCGCCTGCAGTTGAGCCAGGCCAGCCTCGATCTCTTCCAGCCAGGCCTTGAAGCCAGCGCTGTCGCGTTGGTTCAGGGCCGGGAAACTGCCAACCACGCCGTTGGCGCAGCAGGCCAGCACCAGTTGGGGGTTGGAGATGAGGAACATCGGCGCAGCAACCACGGGCAGCCGCAGGCGTTGTTCGAGCGAGGCAGGTAGCGACATGGCAAGGCTCCTTGAGCGGGTGGCTATGTCAGAACGGTTTCACCACCACCAGAATTACGATAGCCAGCAGGATCAGCACGGGCACTTCGTTGAACCAGCGATAGTAGACATGGCTGCGGGTGTTGGTGCCGTTGGCGAAGCGTTTGCGCTGGGCACCGCACACGTGATGGTAGCCGGTCAGCAGGATGACCAGGGTGAGCTTGGCATGCAGCCATCCCTGGCTCAGCCAGCCGGGGGTGAGGTACAGCATCCAGATGCCAAAAACGTAGGTGGCGATCATCGCCGGGTTCATGATGCCGCGGTACAGCTTGCGCTCCATGGTCACGAAGCGATCCTGGCTGATGCTGTCCTGGCTCTGGGCGTGGTAGACGAACAGCCTGGGCAGGTAGAACAGGCCGGCGAACCAGCAGACCACGCTGACGATATGCAGCGCTTTGATCCATAGGTAAAGCATGGAGGAGTTCCTTCAGGTAATCACGGTCGTCAGATAGTAGTGGTCAAGCGCCCGAAGGGTCACCCGAAGAGTTGTTACAGGCGCCCCGCGCCCCTATTATCGTGCGCTTTCCAGACGGCTCGTTGATAAGGGGCAAGCGTTATGATCAAGGTCGGTATCGTCGGCGGCACGGGTTACACCGGCGTCGAACTGTTGCGTCTGCTGGCACAGCATCCACAGGCCGAAGTGGCGGTCATCACTTCGCGCTCCGAGGCGGGCGTGGCGGTGGCGGACATGTACCCGAACCTGCGCGGCCACTATGACGGGCTGGCGTTCAGCGTACCGGACAGCAAGGCTTTGGCTGCCTGCGATGTGGTGTTCTTCGCCACGCCGCATGGTGTTGCCCACGCCCTGGCTGGTGAGCTGCTGGCGGCCGGTACCAAGGTGATCGACCTGTCGGCCGACTTCCGCCTGCAGGATGCGGCCGAGTGGGGCAAGTGGTACGGTCAGCCCCATGGCGCGCCAGAGTTGCTCAAGGACGCTGTGTATGGCCTGCCTGAAGTCAACCGCGAGAAGATCCGCCAGGCTCGCCTGATCGCTGTGCCGGGTTGCTATCCGACCGCCACCCAGCTGGGCTTCCTGCCGCTGCTGGAAGCAGGGCTGGCTGACCCGTCGCGCCTGATCGCCGACTGCAAGTCGGGCGTCAGCGGTGCAGGGCGTGGTGCGGCAGTGGGCTCGCTGTTCTGCGAAGCCGGCGAAAGCATGAAAGCATACGCGGTGAAGGGCCATCGCCACCTGCCGGAGATCAGCCAAGGCTTGCGCCTGGCCGCGGGCAAGGACATCGGGCTGACTTTCGTGCCGCATCTGACGCCGATGATCCGCGGCATCCATGCCACCCTGTACGCGAATGTGGTCGATACCTCGGTCGACCTGCAGGCGCTGTACGAGAAGCGCTACGCCGACGAACCGTTCGTCGACGTGATGCCAGCTGGCAGCCATCCGGAAACCCGCAGCGTGCGCGGCGCCAACGTTTGTCGCATTGCGGTTCATCGTCCGCAGGGTGGTGACCTGGTGGTGGTGCTGTCGGTGATCGACAACCTGGTCAAGGGCGCCTCCGGCCAGGCGGTACAGAACCTCAACATTCTGTTCGGCCTGGATGAGCGCATGGGCCTGGCCCATGCCGGCTTGCTGCCGTAAGCAGCAGTTCGAAAAGGCCCGCGTCGTGCGGGCCTTTTTGTATGTCGCGACTAAAGCCGCACAATTCTTGACCGATTTTCTCGGGAAAGCGGATAATGCGCGTCATCGAGTTTTATGGCGGCTACCGCGCCGGGAGAATCAACATGAGTGTCGAAACCTTCACCCCTACCGGCCTGGAGTTCACCCATGGGGCAGCCCAGAAGGTGAAAAACCTGGTCAATGAGGAAGGCAATGAACGTCTGAAACTGCGGGTGTTCGTGACCGGTGGTGGTTGCTCGGGCTTCCAGTATGGCTTTACGTTTGATGAAGATGTGGCCGAAGATGACACCATCGTCGAGCGCGAGGGCGTTTCCCTGGTGGTCGACCCGATGAGCTTCCAGTACCTGGCCGGCGCCGAAGTGGACTACCAGGAAGGCCTGGAAGGTTCGCGTTTCGTTATCAAGAATCCGAATGCCGCCACCACCTGTGGTTGCGGCTCGTCGTTCTCGATCTGA
>NZ_JBICKE010000125.1:0-114688 GCF_043103865.1 Pseudomonas sp. yb_5 | reverse complement strand
GGGCCGGGCCTGCTGGCCAATCCCCACCCGCCGTTCACCGTTGCCGCCGCTACCGTATTCGCGGGTAAACCCGCTCCTACAGGCGGCGTACGTGTTCAGAAGATGTGGTTCAGCAACCAGTACAGGCTGCCAGCCAACAGCATTGCCGCTGGCAAGGTCAGCACCCAGGCCATCAGCAGATTGAACAACGTGCGTTTCTGAATCCCCGACCCGTTGGCGACCATGGCGCCGGCCACCCCCGAACTCAGCACATGCGTGGTCGACACCGGCAGCCCGAACATATCCGCTGCGCCAATGGTGCACATCGCCACCACTTCGGCCGATGCGCCTTGGGCATAGCTGAGGTGGGTCTTGCCGATCTTCTCGCCAACGGTGACCACAATACGTCGCCAGCCAACCATGGTCCCCAGCCCCAGCGCGATGGCTACAGCCACCTTCACCCACAGCGGAATATAGCGGGTAGCGTCGTCCAGCTGGACTTTGAAAAGCTGGACATGGCTGCGGGTGTCGGCATCGAATGCCACCAAGTGGTTTTTCTCCATGAGGCGGATGGCTTCACTGGTCAGGTACATGTCGTTACGCACGTTGGCCATGGCCTCAGCCGGTACGCGCTTGAGCGAGCCATAGCCTTTGACCTCTTCGCCGATCATCCCGGTCAGCGCCGCCAGTGCTGGTACCAGATGCGGGCTGGCCTTGGGTTCGGCAATGAACAGGGTCAGTACCTGGCGCGGGTCAGCCGGGGCCGCTTGCGGGGCGCTGCGTACCAGTGCCTGGCGGGTTACCTCGGCGACAGCGGAAAATTGCAGAGCCTGCTCGTTGGGCATGGTCTTGTTCAGCGCGTAAGCCATCGGCAGGGTGCCGACCAGAATCAGCATGATCAGCCCCATGCCTTTCTGGCCGTCGTTGGAGCCGTGGGCAAACGATACCCCGGTGCAGGTCAGAATCAGTAGGCTGCGGATCCACCACGGTGGTGGTGTCTGGCCTTCCGGTGCCTGGTACAGGGCCTTGCGTTTGACCAGCGCGCGCAGGGCCAGCAGCAACAGGGCTGCGCAAGCAAAACCGATCAGCGGTGAGAACAGCAGGGCATAACCCACCTTGCTGGCCTGGGCCCAGTCCACGCCGCTGGTGCCGTCACGCCCATGCATCAGTGCATTGGCCACGCCCACGCCGATGATCGAGCCAATCAGGGTGTGCGAGGATGAAGCCGGCAGGCCCAGCCACCAGGTGCCAAGGTTCCAGATGATCGCCGCCAGCAGCAGGGCGAAGACCATGGCGAAGCCGGCCGAAGAGCCGACCTGCAGAATCAGTTCTACCGGTAGCAGGGCGATGATGCCGAATGCCACCGCTCCACTGGAGAAAAGCACGCCCAGGAAGTTGCACAGTCCAGACCACACCACAGCGACCGGCGCCGGCAACGAATGGGTGTATATCACCGTGGCTACCGCGTTGGCGGTGTCGTGAAAGCCGTTGACGAACTCGAAGCCCAGGGCAATCAGCAGCGCCAGGCCCAGCAGAAGGAACGGTGTGGCCGTGGTGATTACCGTACCGCTGGCGGTTACATCCTGCTGAAGGCTCCAGGCGGTGTAGGCGATACCAGCCAGCAGCAAGCTGAAGAACAGCACCAGGCTGGCACGCCCCGGCTTGTTGGCGAATTGCGGGCGCGCGTCGCGTTGGACCAGTTGTGGGGTGCTGGCCACTGACGGGGTTGCCATGGGGGCTCCGGTTGGCGTTGGGCGAAAATGCCGAAGGCCTTGAGCATAGAAACAATTCGTAACCCGGCCGTGACCTCGATCAATGAATTATCTAGGCTCAAGACGGACGGTAATGGCAGGAGACGCCCATGATCCGCTGCAAGCGTGTCTATGATGCGGTTGAGGATGAAGATGGCCAGCGTGTACTGGTCGACCGCCTGTGGCCGCGCAACAAACGCAAGGAAGACCTCCATGGGCAGTGGTTGCGCGAAGTGGCACCTTCGAATGAATTGCGTAAGGCATTCCACCAGGGTGAAGTGGATTTCGCCGTTTTTACCCAGCGTTACCAGCAGGAACTGGCGGCCCACCCCGAGCACTGGTATCCGCTGCTGGACATGGCCAGGAAGGGGACGCTGACATTGCTGTATGCCGGCAAGGACAGCGAGCACAACAATGCCCGGGTGCTGGCCGACTGGTTGGAAAACGAACTGGACCGGTGTGGCCCTGGCAGTTCGCCGGTGTGTTATGCCCAATGAGTGCGATGCGATGCCCTTACAGTTGATTCCCGCCAAAGACATTCACTGTACCTTCGCCCGCGACCTCACGCGCCGCGCCATGTTGCCCTACTACCGCGAATACGACCTGCTGTGGATCGAAGAAGCCTTCGACGCAGCCTGGGGCTGGCGCGAGCAGTGGCTGGTGATCGAAGGTGACACCCTGTTGGGTTTTTGCAGCCTCAGCCAGGACCGCCAGGCACTATTCATCCGCGAGTTGCACCTGTTGCCTGAACACCGTGGGCGGGGCGTCGGTAGCTGGGTGCTGGAAGAACTGGCGCTGTGGGCCAGGCAGCGGCGCCTCCCACTGTTGCGGCTGATGGTGTTCCGCAGCAACCCGGCCCGCTTATTGTACCAGCGTCACGGCTTCGTCGAGATGGGTGAGGACGATTGCTTTGTGCGGATGCAGCGAGATATCAACGTAGTAGCTAAATGATGGCTTGTCGCAGCCACAGAGCATGGGCATAGTGGATCCACACATTTACGGCTGCCTGCAGGCGGGTAGACCGTGTTTGAGGATACAAGGGAAAAGGAGAAGCCCCTATGAACGGAATCGGTCCGCGACTGCGGGAAGAGCGTGAGCGGCTGGGTATGACCCAGCGTGTATTTGGCGATATCGGTGGGGTCGAGCCCAACGCTCAGGGCAAGTACGAAAGCGGTGAACGCACGCCGCGGGTCGATTACCTGGCGGCATTGGCGGCCAGGGGCGTGGATGCGCTGTACGTACTCAGCGGCCTGCGCACTCCGGCAGCGCTCGAAGGTTTGAGCGCGGATGAGTCCGGTTTGCTGGAGGCTTTTCGGGAGTTACCGTTGGACGATCAGGCGGCGCTCTTGCACCTTTTGGGGCGATTGGCCAACGACGCCAAGCCCCGGCAAATCGTGAGGCCTCTCACCGTCGAACGTCAGTCGTTTCTGAAGGAAGCAATGCGTTAGGCCCACCGTGAAAAATTTTGTTAAGGTGGCGGGATCCAATCGCCCTGCTGACGAGGTGTGTGCTTGATTAGGGTCTTAGTGGTCGATGATCACGATCTGGTACGAACCGGTATTACACGGATGTTGGCCGACATCGACGGCCTGCAGGTGGTGGGTGAGGGAGACTCGGGCGAGTCGGCACTGAAACTGGCCCGGGAGCTGAAGCCGGACGTTGTGCTGATGGATGTGAAAATGCCCGGCATCGGCGGCTTGGAGGCCACCCGCAAACTGCTGCGCAGCCATCCTGACATCAAGGTAGTGGCGGTGACTGTGTGCGAGGAAGACCCGTTCCCCACACGCTTGTTGCAGGCCGGCGCTGCCGGCTACCTGACCAAGGGTGCGGGCCTTGACGAAATGGTTCAGGCCATTCGTCTGGCCTTTGCCGGCCAGCGCTATATCAGCCCGCAGATCGCCCAGCAGCTGGCGCTGAAACCGTTCCAGCCGCAGGGCTCTCCGTTCGACGCGTTGTCCGAACGGGAAATCCAGATTGCCCTGATGATCGTCGGCTGCCAGAAAGTGCAGATCATCTCCGACAAGTTGTGCCTCTCGCCCAAGACCGTCAATACTTACCGTTATCGGATCTTTGAAAAACTCTCGGTCACCAGCGACGTCGAATTGACCTTGCTGGCCGTTCGCCACGGTATGGTTGACGCAAGCCTGTAAAACCTCATGTCCCAAGTCTTTGATGCCAGCGCATTCCTGGCGACCTGCAGCGGTCGCCCGGGCGTTTACCGGATGTTCGACGGCGAAGCCCGGCTGCTTTACGTGGGCAAGGCCAAGAACCTGAAGAAGCGCCTGGCCAGCTATTTCCGCAAGACTGGCCTTGCGCCCAAGACCGCCGCGCTGGTTGCGCGCATCGCCCAGGTTGAAACCACCATCACCGCCAACGAAACCGAGGCGTTGCTGCTGGAGCAGAACCTGATCAAGGAATGGCGGCCACCGTACAACATCCTGCTGCGCGACGATAAGTCCTACCCCTACGTGTTTCTGTCCGATGGCGAGTTTCCGCGCCTGGGCATTCACCGGGGGGCGAAAAAGGCCAAGGGCCGTTATTTTGGCCCGTACCCCAGCGCCGGGGCCATTCGCGAAAGCCTCAGCCTGCTGCAAAAGGCTTTTTCAGTGCGTCAGTGCGAAGATAGCTACTACGCCAACCGCACCCGACCCTGCCTGCAATACCAGATAAAACGTTGCAAAGGGCCCTGCACCGACCTGGTGACTGCCGAGGAATACGCAGAGGACGTGCGCCATTCGGTGATGTTTCTGGAAGGGCGTAGCCAGCAACTGGGCAATGAGTTGAACGCCGAGATGGAGAAGGCCGCCATGGCCCTCGATTTCGAAAAAGCCGCCGAGCTGCGCGACCAGATCGCCCTGTTGCGCCGTGTGCAGGACCAGCAGTACATCGAGGGCGGCAGCGGCGATGTCGACGTCATCGCCGCCTTCGTCAATCCGGGTGGCGCCTGTGTGCACCTGATCAGCGTGCGCGGCGGGCGAGTACTGGGCAGCAAGAACTTCTTCCCGCAAGTGGGCATCGAGGAGGAGGTGGCCGAGGTCATGGCCGCATTCCTTTCCCAGTACTACTTGGGCAACGCAGAGCGCGAGCTGCCCGGCGAGTTGATCGTCAATGTTGTGCACGAAGACTTCAACGCCATCACCGAAGCACTGCACACGCTGCGTGGCCGCGAACTGACCATCAGCCACCGGGTGCGTGGTACCCGCGCCCGCTGGCAACAACTGGCAGTGACCAATGCCGAGCAGGCGCTGAATGCCCGCCTGGCCAACCGCCAGCACATGGCTGCGCGCTTCGAGGCCCTGGCCGAAGTGCTGGGCCTGGATGAAGTGCCGCAACGCCTGGAATGCTACGACATCAGCCACTCCAGTGGTGAAGCTACCGTGGCCAGTTGCGTGGTGTTCGGTCCTGAAGGGCCGATCAAGTCCGACTACCGCCGCTTCAACATCGAAGGCGTCACCGCAGGTGACGATTACGCGGCCATGCATCAGGCCCTGACCCGCCGCTATGGGCGCATCAAGGACGGTGAGGGCAAGTTGCCCGACGTGCTGCTGGTGGACGGTGGCAAGGGCCAGCTGAACATGGCCCGCGATGTGATGCAGGAGCTGGGCTTCACCGACCTGACCCTGCTCGGTGTGGCCAAGGGCGTCACACGCAAGGCGGGTTTCGAAACCCTGTACCTGAACGATGTGCATCACGAATTCACCCTCAAGGGCGATTCATCGGCCTTGCACCTGATCCAGCAGATCCGCGACGAAGCCCACCGCTTCGCTATCACCGGCCACCGTGCCCGCCGTGGCAAGGCCCGTCGAGTCTCCAGCCTTGAAGATGTGGCTGGGGTAGGGCCCAAGCGCCGCCGCGATCTGCTGAAACATTTTGGCGGCTTACAGGAGCTCAATCGCGCCAGTATCGATGAAATCGCCAAAGCCCCCGGCATCAGTAAAAAGCTTGCCGAATCAATTTATGCCAGCCTGCATAGCGAGTAGAATGCCGGGCTCAACTTGCGGCCAGTCGTACCGATGAATATTCCAAACCTGCTCACCGTTCTACGCGTCCTGCTCATTCCGTGCTTCATTCTGCTCTTCTATATGCCCTATGAGTGGAGCTACATGGCCGCCAGCAGCGTATTCGCGGTTGCCGCCGCCACCGATTGGCTGGACGGCTACCTGGCGCGTCGACTGCAGCAGAGCACGCCGTTCGGGGCCTTCCTCGACCCGGTGGCTGACAAGCTGATGGTGGCAGTGGCCCTGGTGCTGCTGGTGCAGACCCACGCCAACTTCTGGCTGACCCTGCCGGCGGCGGTCATCATCGGTCGCGAGATCGTGGTGTCTGCGCTGCGCGAGTGGATGGCTGAGCTAGGGGCGCGAGCACATGTGGCGGTGTCCAACCTCGGTAAGTGGAAGACTGCGGCGCAGATGCTGGCGCTGGTGATCCTGCTGGGCAACCCGCCAGCGGTAACGTTCTGGGTGATCCTGGGCTACGGGCTGCTGCTGGTGGCAGCGGGGCTGACGCTGTGGTCAATGGTGCATTACCTGTTGGCCGCCTGGCCGCACCTGCGCGAAGGCTCGGAAAAAAAATAAAAGTTTTTTGAATCAAGGGGTTGACGCTGTTTTAGAAATCGCTAGAATGGCACCCATCACGACGCGGGAATAGCTCAGTTGGTAGAGCACGACCTTGCCAAGGTCGGGGTCGCGAGTTCGAGTCTCGTTTCCCGCTCCAAATTCGATTCTCAGTGCGTCGCTGGGATCAAAAAAAAGAGGCCTTCAAGGCCTCTTTTTTTTTATGCCTGAATTTTATATCTCGGCTATTTGCCCCGGTTTCGACCAAACGGTCGCTGGGGGCGTACCGAAATTGCAGGGTTTTCTGGGCAGGGTCGACGTAGCGCGTCAGTTGACCAGCGACATCAATTTCATAGCGGTCAATGCGACCGTCTGGACGTTCGCTTTCGACCAGATAACCACGTGCGTCGTAGCGGAAGTGGGTGTGTTCACCCCGGGCATTGATGCTTTCGCGCAAGCGGCCATGGGCGTCATAGTGATACAGCGTCTGGGCATTGCTGCAGTCGCGGTAGCTGAGCAACTGACCGCACGTGTTCCAGCTCAGGTACTTGCTCTTTTCGAGGGCATCGGTGACCTGGGTAACACGGCCTTCCGGGTCGTATTGGTGCTGTGTCTCGCGCCCCAGCGGGTTCTGCTGCCAGAGCAGATTGCCGTGGCTGTCGTAGCCGTATTGCCGAGTCCGTCCGGCTGTATCGGTGACCTGGACGGGCAGTGCCCAATGTCGCAAGTATTTGATGTGTTCGCTGCGGCCGAGGGGATCGCGGGTTTCGATCAAGCGGCCGATATCGTCGTAGCTGTAGCGCCATTCACCTCCTTGCGGGTCGATGCGCTTGATCAGCTGTCCCGCGATACATTACGCGGCTCTGGATAGTCCCTCTGATAAACCTCCTTGCTAATCCGCCTCCCCAGCGGATCATAGGCAAACACCACCCGCTCACGCTCGCCACTGCGGTACTGCTCCACGCAAACCAGCCGCTGTTCGGCGTCATACTCGAAATACTGCACCCAATTGCTACCGATCCGCTTCTCGCACAGCCGCCCAAAGGCTTTCAACCCAATTACTCAACAACCGTTCAAAGGTTTTCGGTTGCCCCGAGGGTTGTTGCAACAGCCAGCGAGGGTGGCGTTGGTCGAACAGGCGGATGTGCCTGTCATGTAAGCAGGAGGTGGTGCAAAACGAAGCGCGAGTCCAGGCGCGGCATTACTGTACCCAGGCTATCGAGCAACTGAAGTCGGGCATGCGCTCGGGCAGGGACTTACAGGCATGTTGAAGCGCTGATCAAGCCCAGAACCCAACCAGCACCAACGCCGCCACACCCAGCCCGACCGCAACAGAGCAGCCACCCAGCGACAGCGCCGCCCGGCCTTGCCGATACCAGCCGTCATGGCCCAATTGCCGTGCCGGCGCCAGCAGGCTGCGCCACCGTAGTTCCGTATCGTGAAACGCCTGCAAGTTCGCCGTATCGGCATCCAGCCAGCGGCGGAAGTCGATACGCTCGCACACCGTCACCTGTGGGCTCTGCAGGCGCACATACCATTGCCCGGCCACGCTCGCCAGCACATCCCGGCGCGAGCGGCCGGCTTGCAGCGCCTGGCCCATGTTGCGCTCGATACTCGCCAGTGGCAGGTCAAGGCGCACAGCAATGCTGGCGAAGTCCAGCTGATCGAGGCGGTTAAGCAGGAATACTTGCTGTACGCGCCGTGGTAGCCGCTTCAGTGCATGCAGCAGGGCATCGTCGGCATCATGCTCGGTAGCAGGAGTGGGGTGCTCAAGGGGCAGCAGCAGACGGGTCATGGACAGCTCCTTGCTCTATAAAGGGGAGGAGGGGGCATCTTCCGTGATGCGTGATCAGCGTAGATTAAACGAGATTGATTCTCAAGTGCTGATTCCGCAAAGTTTTGTAACGAGCGTTCACGCCCTGAAACACCTTTGCTATCATGCGCGCCATCACGATCTTCATTAGCCTGAAGAGCCAAAAAAAAGACCCGGCAAAAAGCCGGGTCAAAAACCGTGATTAGCCTGATGAGGAGATAATCTGAGAGCGACCTAAGCTTTCAGGTTATCCAGCGGATCTCGCGATCAGCTGAGTGCAATAATAATCGTTATCATTTGGCAGTCAAATGAATTTTCGCTAATCCGGTAAAAAAGTTTTACCGGCGCGCTTCCTTGTCCCGGCAATCGGGGCTTTTGCCGTTACCTGGCTATCACGTTCTCTCCCTTCTTTTTTGTCTATAAACCCGCTCACTCGGTGCGTTTGTGCTCCAGCAGTGCGCGAGCCATGTCCATCATGTGCATCAAAGCGAACGTCAGTTCGCGTTGGCTGCCGTGCTGGTGGGTGGCGGTTTCCTGGGCGGTGGCCGCAGCGCAGCGCAGCAGGGCGATGGCGTGTTCCTGGGCCTGGTCGCTGGTTACGCCCTCGTGCAGGGTCCAGATTTTGTTGTCCAGGGTAGGCCGTGGCGGGTTGGGGTTGAGGTAGTAGTCGAGCGCGCGGCGAGCGGCTTCGCTGTCGAGATCTGTTTCGTCGTTTTTCGATGGTTTCATGGCAATACCTGCTGATTTCCCTTCAAGCACACTGGAATCACAGAATAGGTCAAGCTGTACTATGTAGTGCCAAATAAATAATTCAGATTGTGTATTGCAGCGGTTAATACAGTCCGTATTGTTGCCGCTCATGGAAAACTGGAACGCATTTCTCAAGCGCTACAAGCGCGAACATAACCTCAGTCAGCTCCAACTGGCCGAGCGCCTGGGCATGACGCAGGGGGGCGTGGGGCATTGGCTGCGTGGCACGCGTCGGCCGACGCTGGAAACCATCAATGAAAAGCTGGAGAAGCTTGGGCTGGTGTTTCTGGAAGCCCAGGTCATGGTGGTCGAGCGCGACATCGTGCGTGAAGCGCAAGGGCTCTATACGGCCGAGCAGCCGGTTTCAGCCGAGGCGCTGCTCTATGCCAGCTTCCGCTTCCCGGTGCTGAGTTGGGCTGACCTGCAGGGGCCATTGCCTGAAACGAGCACGTCCCATGAGCAGACGGACTATATGCCCGCCGGGAATGCGTTCTGGCTGGTGGTGGAAAACGACTCGATGAACGCGGCCAGTGGCAAGAGCGTGCCCGAGGGCATGCGCGTGCTGGTGGATACCGGGTTGGAGGCACAGCCCGGCAGGTTGGTCATTGCACGGCAGCCGGGGCGCCCGGCGGTATTGCGGCAGTTGGTCGAAGAGGGTGGAGACAAGATGCTCAGGCCACTGAATACGCGCTATCCGACGGTTTTGTGTGAAGAAGGCTGCGCGTTTCTGGGAGTGGTGGTGCGGGTACATGGGGCCTTCTAGGCTGCCGGGTTGCTGCGAAGCTGTGTCACGCCACGAGGCCGCTATACGTGAGGGGCATGCCAGCCATGAACATGGATAAGTGGATTGCCCTCGTTCGCGACCGGATGGAGGAATTAGGGCTTACCCAAGAGCAGCTTGCCGAGCGCGTAGGCGTGTCGCAAGGCAGTGTAGGACATTGGGTGAACAAGCGGCGCCAACCGAAGCTCGAGTCGATGAACCGCACTTTGGTTGAGATTGGCATGCCCCACTACTGCGTCCGCTTGCAATTGCGTATTCACGGGCAGGCTGATGGCGAACGTTGTGTTTCTGGGGTGGATGACGATGATGACGAACCCGACCTCATGCGATACATCGTTTGCTTCCGTTACCCGGTGCTGGGTTGGAGTGAGTTAGAGGCTGCAACGGCTGTAGAGCCTGCTGTTTTCGAGCAGACTGACTACCTGGCACAGGGCAAGGCGTTCTGGCTAATCGTGGAAAACGATGCCATGAGCGCTGTCAGTGGCCGCAGTGTGCCGCAGGGCATGCGGATGCTGGTGGACCCGGGTGTAGAGGCTGAGGCGGGGCGTTTGGTTATCGCTCGTCAGCCGGGCAAGCCGGCAATTTTCCGCGAGCTGGCCGAGGAAGGTGGGCAGCGTTATCTGAAGGCATTGAACAGTAACTACCCGGCGCTGTTGTGCGAAGAGGGTTGCGAATTTCTTGGGGTGGTCGTGCGGGTGCATGGGGCCTTTTGAAAGGGTTTGAGTAGCGGCGGCAACGGTGAACGGCGGGGGAAGTTGGCCAGCAGGGCCGGCCCTTTCGCGGGTGAGCCCGATCCTACGGTGGCCTGCGCCCAATCACCGATGTGTGTCCACCCCCGATAGGAGCGGGTTTACCCGCGAATACGGTAGCGGCGGCAATGGTGAACGGCGGGTGGAAATTGGCCAGCAGGGCCGGCCCTTTCGCGGGTGAACCCGCTCCTACACGCGGCCTGCGCCCAATCGCCGATGTGTGTCCACCCCCGATAGGAGCGGGTTTACCCGCGAATACGGTGGCAGCGGCAACGGTGAACGGCGGGTGGAGATTGGCCAGCAGGGCCGGCCCTTTCGCGGGTGAACCCGCTCCTACACGACGGCCTGCGCCCAATCACCGATGCGAGTCCATACATAGGAGCGGGTTTACCCGCGAATACGGTAGCGGCGGCAACCGTGAACGGCTGGTGGAAATTGGCCAGCAGGGCCGGCCCTTTCGCGGGTAAACCCGCTCCTACGGGCTTTTGCAGGGGTGGCCTTGTGTTGCGTTAGGGCCGCAAAGCGGCCCTCGGGCACCGTTATTCCACCAGTTCGACCAGCACAGTCCCTTCGCTGACCATATCCCCCTCCAGGCAGAACAGCGCCTTCACCGTGCCGGCATGCGGCGCACGAATGCTGTGCTCCATCTTCATGGCCTCCAGTACCACCAGCGCAGTACCGGCTTCCACCACCTGGCCAGGTTCGACCAGCACCCGTACGATACTGCCGTTCATCGGCGCACCCAGCCCACCCTGGTGGCTGTGGCTGGCTTCAGCCTCGGCAATCGGATCGAAGGCTTCGATGGCATGCATTTCGCCATCCCAGTGCAGGTACAGCGTGCCACCCCGACGGATTGCCAGATGCTGGCGACGCACGCCGTTCTGGTCATGCACCAACTGCTCACCTTGTAGCTGCCAGGTGGAAGCAGCGCTGCGTTCCAGGGCCACTGCCTGGTCTTGGCCAGCGCTCACCAGATGCAAGCTGCTGCGTGCCGGCAAGCCCAAGCGCAGGCCGTTACGCCCGCCCCAAGGCGAATGGCGGTCGTCATCGCGCTGATGTGCCCCCTGGCCCTGAAGCCACGCCTCTGCCGCCGCTTCCCAGAAGGCTGCCGGCAATGCTTGCGGCGCAGGCAGCAGAACCGCCTGATGACGCGGAATGAATCCGGTATCCAGTTCCGCCGCAGCAAATGCCGGGTGGGCGAGAATGCGCCGCAGGAAGGCAATGTTGGTCTTCAGCCCGCCAATGGCGAACTCATCGAGCATGGCCAGCAAGCGCAAGCGCGCCTGCTCTCGGTCTTCGCCCCAGGCGATCAGCTTGCCCAGCATCGGGTCGTAGAACGGCGACACCACATCGCCTTCGCTAACCCCGCTGTCCACCCGGCGGCCTTCGCCGGGCGCCGATTCACGGTACAGCGCCAATTTGCCGGTCGCGGGTAAGAAATCGTTGGCCGGGTCTTCGGCATACAGGCGTACCTCGATGGCATGGCCGATCAGCGGCACCTGTTCCTGTGTGATCGGCAAGGCTTCGCCGCAGGCCACGCGAATTTGCCAGGCAACGAGGTCCAGGCCGGTAATGGCCTCGGTGACCGGGTGTTCCACCTGTAGACGAGTGTTCATCTCCATGAAGAAGAACTCGCCGCGGGCATCGAGCAGAAACTCTACTGTGCCGGCACCCACATAGCCGATGGCTTTCGCCGCGCGCACAGCGGCCTCGCCCATGGCCTGGCGCAGTGCTGACGAGAGGCCGGGGGCCGGGGCTTCTTCGACCACCTTCTGGTGGCGGCGCTGGATCGAGCAGTCGCGCTCGTTGAGGTACAGGCAGTTGCCGTGCTGGTCGGCGAACACCTGAATCTCCACGTGGCGTGGTTTGAGCACGTACTTTTCCACCAGCATGCGCGCATCGCCGAACGACGACTGTGCCTCACGCTGGGCCGAGGCCAGGGCGTCGGCCAGTTGGCTTTCTTCCTCGACCACTTTCATGCCCTTGCCACCGCCACCGGCGCTGGCCTTGAGCAGCACCGGGTAGCCGATGCGTTCGGCCGCGGCGCGGAAGGTGTCCAGGTCCTGGGCCTCGCCGTGGTAGCCCGGCACCAACGGCACGCCGGCCGCTTCCATCAGCGCCTTGGCTGCCGATTTGCTGCCCATGGCGTCGATGGCGCTGGCCGGTGGGCCGAGGAATATCAGCCCGGCCTGCTCGATGGCGCGGGCGAAACCTGCGTTCTCGGACAGAAAGCCATAACCTGGATGGATGGCCTGGGCGCCACTGGCCTTGGCTGCTGCCAGCAGCTTGTCGACCAGCAGGTAGCTTTCGGCAGCCTTGGTGCCACCCAGGTCGACGCGGATGTCGGCTTCGCGGCTATGACGGGCGTCACGGTCGGTGGCGCTGTGCACGGCAACGGTGGTCAGGCCCATGGCCTTGGCGGTGCGCATCACCCGGCAGGCGATTTCGCCGCGGTTGGCGACCAGCAGGGTGGTCAAAGCGGGGCGGCTCATGGGCGCGGCTCCTTCTTGTCAACGGTTTGCCAGGCAGGGCGGCGTTTTTCCAGGAAGGCGCGCAGGCCCTCCTGGCCTTCGGCGCTGACGCGGATGCGGGCGATGGCGTTTTCGCAGTAACGGCGCAGGGCCGGGCTGAGTTCGCCGTCATCCACTTCGCGCAGCAGGTCCTTGCTGGCGCGCAACGCTTGCGGGCTGTTCTGCAGCAGGTTGCTTACCCAGGCTTCGACTTGGTCGTCCAGTTCGCTGGCTGGGTACACCTCCGCCAACAGGCCCAGTTCGCGGGCGCGCACGCCAGTGAAGCGTTCGGCGGTGAGGGCGTAGCGGCGCGCGGCTCGCTCGCCAATGGCCTTGACCACGAACGGGCTGATCACCGCCGGGGCCAGGCCGATGCGCACTTCCGACAGACACAGCTGCGCGTCTTCGGCGCCAATGGCCATGTCGCAGCAGCTGATCAGGCCCAGCGCGCCGCCGAAGGCTGCGCCTTGCACCACGGCCAGGGTCGGGGCCTTGAGGCGGTGCAGGGCGTACATCAGCTCACCCAGTTCGTGGGCGTCATCCAGGTTGGTGTTGAAGTCCAGTTGCGCCGACTGCTGCATCCAGGCCAGGTCGGCACCGGCGCTGAAGTGCCGGCCACGGCCGCGCAGCAGCACAAAGCGCAGGCTGGTGTCTTCGGCCAACTGGTCGATGGCCACGATCAGCTCGCGGATCATCTGCGCGTTGAAGGCGTTGTTCTTGTCCTCGCGGCTTAGCCACAGGGTGGCGAAGCCGCGTGGGTCGCGGATCACTTCGAGGGTGCTGAAATCGCTCATGGGTCACATCCGGAAAATGCCGAAGCGGCTCTGTTCGATCGGCGCGTTCAGCGCGGCAGACAGCGCCAGGCCGAGGACGTCGCGGGTCTGTGCCGGGTCGATGACACCGTCGTCCCACAGCCGGGCGCTGGAATAATAGGGGTGGCCCTGATGCTCGTATTGGTCGAGGATCGGTTGTTTGAGCCTGGCCTCATCCTCGGCACTGAAGGGCTGGCCGCTGCGTTCGCTTTGCTCACGCTTGACCTGGGCCAGCACGCCGGCGGCCTGTTCGGCGCCCATCACGCCGATCCGTGCATTGGGCCACATCCACAAGAAGCGAGGGTCGTAGGCGCGGCCGCACATGCCGTAGTTGCCGGCACCAAAGCTGCCGCCGATGATCACCGTGAACTTCGGCACCTGGGCGCAGGCCACGGCGGTGACCAGCTTGGCGCCGTGCTTGGCGATGCCGCCTTCTTCGTACTTCTTGCCGACCATGAAACCGGTGATGTTCTGCAGGAACAGCAGCGGGATGCCGCGCTGGCAGGCCAGTTCGATGAAATGCGCACCTTTTTGCGCGGCTTCGGCGAACAGGATGCCGTTGTTGGCCAGGATGGCCACCGGGTAGCCGTGCAGATGGGCGAAGCCGCACACCAGGGTGGTGCCGAACAGCGCCTTGAACTCATCGAACACCGAGCCATCGACCAGGCGGGCGATCACTTCGCGCACATCGAACGGCTGCTTGGCATCCGCCGGTACCACGCCGTACAGCTCGTCGGCGGCATACAGCGGCGCCACTGGGGCCAACCGCTGCAGCTTGCCGAGCTTGTGCCAGTTGAGGTTGGCCACACTGCGTCGCGCGATGGCCAGGGCGTGTTCGTCGTTGTCGGCATAATGGTCGGCGACGCCACTGGTGCGGCAGTGCACATCGGCGCCGCCGAGGTCTTCGGCGCTGACCACTTCACCGGTGGCAGCTTTTACCAGCGGCGGGCCGGCGAGGAAGATGGTCGCCTGCTGGCGCACCATGATCGCTTCGTCGGCCATGGCCGGCACGTACGCGCCGCCAGCGGTGCACGAGCCCATCACCACGGCGATCTGCGGGATGCCTTGCGCACTCATGTTGGCCTGGTTGAAGAAGATGCGCCCGAAGTGCTCACGGTCGGGGAACACTTCGTCCTGGCGTGGCAAGTTGGCACCGCCGGAGTCCACCAGATAGATGCACGGCAGGCGGTTCTGCTGGGCGATGGTTTGTGCACGCAGGTGCTTCTTCACCGTCAGCGGGTAGTACGAACCGCCTTTTACCGTGGCGTCGTTGGCCACGATCATGCATTCGACGCCCTCGACTCGGCCGATGCCGGCAATCACGCCCGCAGCCGGCACGTCCTCGCCGTATACCTCATGGGCGGCCAACTGGCCGATCTCGAGGAACGGCGAGCCCGGGTCCAGCAGGCGGTCGATACGCTCGCGCGGCAGCAGCTTGCCACGTGAGGTATGACGTTCCTGAGCCTTGGGCCCGCCGCCCTGGGCAACCTGGGCGAGCAGGCCGCGCAGGGCCTGGACCTGCTCGAGCATGGCCGCGCTGTTGATGGCGAATTCTGCCGAACGCGGGTTGATCTGGGTGTGCAAGGTAGCCATGTGCGCCCGTCCCTTATGTTCAGCGGGTTTCGTTGAACAGTTCGCGGCCAATCAGCATCCGGCGGATTTCGCTGGTGCCGGCACCGATTTCGTACAGCTTGGCGTCGCGCAACAGGCGGCCAGCCGGGAATTCGTTGATATAGCCGTTGCCGCCAAGAATCTGGATCGCCTCCAGGGCCATTTGCGTGGCACGCTCGGCGGTGTACAGGATCACGCCGGCAGCGTCCTTGCGGGTGGTCTCGCCGCGGTCGCACGCCTGGGCCACGGCATACAGGTAGGCGCGGCTGGCATTGAGCTGGGTGTACATGTCGGCAATCTTGCCCTGGATCAGCTGGAACTCGCCGATGCTCTGGCCGAATTGCTTGCGGTCATGGATATACGGCACCACCAGGTCCATGCAGCTTTGCATGATGCCGGTCGGGCCGCCGGACAGCACCACACGTTCGTAGTCCAGGCCGCTCATAAGGACGCGCACGCCGCCGTTGAGCTGGCCCAGAATGTTCTCTGCCGGCACTTCCACGCCATCGAAGAACAGCTCGCAGGTGTTGGACCCGCGCATGCCCAGCTTGTCGAACTTGTTGCTGCGGCTGAAGCCTTTCCAGTCTCGCTCGACGATGAACGCGGTGATGCCGTGCGCACCCTTGTCCAGGTCGGTCTTGGCGTAAATCACGTAGGTGTTGGCGTCGGGACCGTTGGTGATCCAGGTCTTGCTGCCGTTGAGCACGTAGTGATCGCCGCGTTTTTCTGCGCGCAGCTTCATCGACACCACGTCGGAGCCGGCATTGGGCTCGCTCATGGCCAAGGCGCCGATGTGTTCGCCGCTGATCAGTTTGGGCAGGTACTTGAGCTTCTGCTCGTGGGTGCCGTTGCGGTTGATCTGGTTGACGCACAGGTTGGAGTGGGCGCCGTAGGACAGCGCCACCGACGCTGAGCCACGGCTGATTTCTTCCATCGACACCACGTGGGCCAGGTAGCCCAGGCCAGCGCCGCCGTACTCTTCCGGTACGGTGATGCCCAGCAGGCCCATGTCACCGAACTTGCGCCACATGTCGGCGGGGAACAGGTTGTCGTGATCGATCTGTGCGGCGCGCGGGGCCAGTTCGCCGGCGACGAAAGTGCGGACCTGGTCACGGAGCATGTCGATGGTTTCGCCCAGGGCGAAGTTCAGGGAGGGGTAATGCATGCTGGGGCACCTTCTTGTTCTTGAAATTGGGTTACACCATAGCTTGGGATCCAGCCCCGCCCCCTGTGGGAGCGGGCATGCCCGCGAATACGTCAGCAGGGTCACCGTCATTACCTGATCGGTCGCATTCGCGGGCAAGCCCGCTCCCACAGGGGGCGGCGTGGCGCCTCAAGTGGGTGTCGTTCATCACCTTTACGTTAACGTAAACCTGCAAGTAGGCACTGTCAATCCACTCGTCACCTTTACGTAAACGTAAATCTGCGCCAGAGTATTCCCGCTTGCTTCAGCCGTGCCCAAAACAACCACAAGAAGGGACACCCATGAGTCAACCAAGCTATACCCGCGGTCGCCAGGACCGACCCTTGCTGACCCAGACTATCGGCCAGGCCTTCGATGCCACCGTAGCCCGCTGTTCCGACAGCGAGGCCTTGGTGTCCCGCCACCAGGGCCTGCGTTACAGCTGGCGGCAGTTGGCCGAACAGGTCGAAATACACGCCCGCGCCCTGATTGCTCTGGGCGTGAACACCGGTGATCGTGTTGGCATCTGGTCGCCCAACTGCGCCCAGTGGTGCATCTTGCAGCTGGCCAGTGCCAAGGTCGGCGCCATCCTGGTCAACATCAACCCGGCCTACCGTGTGGGTGAGCTGGAATATGTGTTGCGCCAGTCTGGCTGCCGCTGGCTGGTCTGCGCTGAAGCCTTCAAGACGTCTGATTACCACGCCATGCTGCAGGAGCTGGTGCCTGAACTGGCCAGCACCCGGCCTGGTGAGCTGGCCAGTGAATGCCTGCCCGAGTTGCGTGGCGTCATCAGCCTGGCCGCCAACCCGCCTGCCGGCTTCCTGCCCTGGCACGCATTGACCGAGCGGGCAGGGCAAACGTCTGTCGAGGCTTGCACAGCCCGTCAGCAAAGCCTGCAATTCGACCAGCCGGTAAACATCCAGTACACCTCCGGCACCACCGGTGCGCCCAAAGGTGCCACGCTCAGTCACTACAACATCCTCAACAACGGTTTCATGGTGGGTGAAAGCCTTGGCCTGACGGCCCGCGACCGTATGGTGATCCCGGTGCCGCTATACCATTGCTTCGGCATGGTCATGGCCAACCTCGGCTGCATCACCCACGGCAGTACCATGATCTACCCCAGCGACGCTTTTGACGCCGAACTGACCTTGCGCGCCGTGGCCGAAGAGCGCGCCACTATCCTCTATGGTGTGCCGACCATGTTCATCGCCATGCTCGACCACCCGTCGCGTGCTCACATGGACCTGTCGACCCTGCGCAGCGGCATCATGGCCGGCGCCACCTGCCCGATCGAGGTGATGCGCCGGGTCATCGACCAGATGCACATGGCAGAAGTGCAGATCGCCTACGGCATGACCGAAACCAGCCCGGTGTCGCTGCAGACCGGCCCGGACGACGATCTGGAACTGCGCGTGACCACCGTCGGCCGCACCCAGCCGCAGCTGGAGAACAAACTGCTGGACGCCGATGGCTGCATCGTCCCGCGCGGAGAGATTGGCGAACTGTGCACCCGCGGTTACAGCGTGATGCTTGGCTACTGGGACAACCCCCAGGCCACGGCGGATGCCATCGACCCGGCCGGCTGGATGCATTCGGGTGACCTGGCGGTGATGGACGAGCAGGGCTATGTGCGCATCGTCGGGCGCAACAAGGACATGATCATTCGCGGCGGCGAGAACATTTACCCGCGTGAGCTGGAAGAGTTTTTCTACACCCACCCGGCGGTGGCCGATGCGCAGGTGATCGGCATTCCGTGTAGCCGCTATGGCGAAGAGATCGTCGCCTGGATCAAGCTACACCCGGGGCATAGCGCCACGGTCGAGGAGCTGCAGGGCTGGTGCAAGGCGCGCATTGCCCACTTCAAGGTGCCGCGGTATATCCGCTTTGTCGACGAGTTCCCGATGACCGTGACCGGCAAGGTGCAGAAGTTCCGCATGCGCGAGATCAGTGTGGCGGAGATTGCGGCTGCATCTGCGGGTTGATGTGCTGGCGCGGCCGGCCTCTTCGCGGGTAAACCCGCTCCTACCAGGGACAGCGCCGCATTCAAGGCAGGCACGGTCCCTGGTAGGAGCGGGTTTACCCGCGAAGAGGCCGGCCCGATCAATGCAAGATCTTCACCTTGCCAAGCACCCGGTCATCCTCAACCTTTCAATGGAGCAGCGGAGATCAGCTGTTCATGCCGGTGCCGTGGTCTACCCTTAAGCCTTCACCGGTGGCTCCTGGCTCGGCGGGTCGCCCACTGTCGGCGGCACGGTCGGCTTGATCGGCAGCTCGTCCGGCTCTTCTTCCGGCACGGGCGGCGGCAAGCTCGGGTCGTCGATATTGGGATCGGGTGTCTCCGGTGGAATGGGAATGTTCATGGCCTGACCTCGCGTGGGTGGGTGAAGAGGTGCTGTAGGCTCTGACCGCTGGCAGCTGCCGTTCGCTCAATTATTTTGAACCCCCCGCCTGTGCCCGGCTCTGAACCCTTACCGCCACCAGCCTGAGGGAGCAAGGTCGATGTCACGAAACGAGCCCTTTGAAAGCGTGCCCATGGCGAACGATCACCCGGACCAGCCCATCAGCCTGTCCCAGGCGCTGCTGGCGCCGCGTATCGTGATCGAAGACACCCAACCCGTGCTCGACGCCGGCAGCTTCGCCGCCAAGGCCGTCAGTGGCCAGCCAGTGGCAGTCAGTACCAAGGCCTACAGCGACGGCCACGACCGCCTGGCGGTGATGCTCAACTGGCGTCAGGCGCACAGCCGGCGCTGGCATTGCGTGCCGATGCAGTCGGCGGGCAACGACCTGTGGCAGGCCGAATTCACCCCCACCGAGCTGGGCCCGCACCGGTTCAGTATCGAGGCCTGGATCGACCCGTTTGCCACCTATTGCCACGACCTGGAGAAGAAGTACCACGCCGGCGTCGAGGTAAAACTGGAATTGGAAGAAGGCCGTTTGATGCTCGGCACAGGCATCGAGCTGTGCAGCGGTGCCCTGCGCGAGGCGCTAGAGGCCTTGCAGCAGCGCCTGCCCACGCTCAGCACCGATGACCAGGTGGCCTTGTTTCTCGACCCGACCACCGCCCGCCTGATGGGCGAGGCCGAACACCGCAGCTACCTGACCCGCAGCCCTGATTTCCCCCTTGATGTCGACCGCCCGGCCGCATTGTTCGCCAGCTGGTACGAGCTGTTCCCGCGCTCGGTTACCGACGACCCGCAGCGTCACGGCACCTTCAACGACGTGCACGAACGGCTGCCGATGATCCGCGACATGGGCTTCGACGTACTGTACTTCCCGCCCATCCACCCCATCGGCATGCAACATCGCAAGGGCCGCAACAACGCCCTCAAGGCCGAGCCGGGCGACCCGGGTAGCCTGTATGCCATCGGCAGCCCGGAGGGCGGCCATGAGGCCATCCACCCGCAACTGGGCAGCCGCGATGACTTCCGCCGTCTGGTGGCTGCGGCTGCGGAACACGGCCTGGAAATCGCCCTCGATTTCGCCATCCAGTGCTCCCAGGACCACCCTTGGCTCAAGGAGCACCCGGGCTGGTTCAGCTGGCGCCCGGACGGCACCATCCGCTACGCCGAAAACCCGCCGAAAAAGTACCAGGACATCGTCAACGTCGATTTCTACGCCCCAGAGGCCGTGCCCTCGTTGTGGCTGGCCCTGCGCGACGTGGTGGTCGGCTGGGTCGAGGAGGGCGTGAAGACCTTCCGCGTCGACAACCCGCACACCAAGCCGCTGCCGTTCTGGCAATGGCTGATCGGCAATGTGCGCAGCCAGCACCCCGACGTCATCTTCCTCGCCGAAGCCTTTACCAAGCCGGCGATGATGGCGCGCCTGGGCAAGGTCGGTTACGCACAGAGCTATACCTATTTCACCTGGCGCAACCACAAGCAGGAGCTGCGCGAATATTTCGAGCAGCTCAACCAGCCGCCGTGGAGCCAGTGCTACCGGCCCAACTTCTTCGTCAATACACCGGACATCAACCCGTTTTTCCTGCACACCTCAGGCCGCGCAGGGTTTCTTATCCGTGCGGCGCTGGCGACCATGGGCTCAGGCTTGTGGGGCATGTATTCGGGCTTCGAGCTGTGCGAGGGCACGCCGTTGCCGGGCAAGGAGGAGTACCTGGATTCGGAGAAATACGAAATCCGCCCACGCGATTTTACCCAGCCCGGCAACATCATCGCCGAGATCGCCCAGCTCAACCGCATCCGCCGGCAGAACCGCGCCTTGCAAACCCACCTGGGCGTGGCCTTCTTCAATTGCTGGAACGACAACATTCTGTATTTCGCCAAGCGTACGCCTGAGCGTGACAACTACATCCTGGTGGCCATCAGCCTCGACCCGCACAACGCCCAGGAGGCGCATTTCGAGTTGCCACTGTGGGAGCTGGGGCTGGACGACAACGCCGAAACCCAGGGTGAAGACCTGATGAACGGCCACCGCTGGTCGTGGTACGGCAAGACCCAATGGATGCGCATAGAGCCCTGGCACCTGCCGTTCGGCATCTGGCGCATCGAGAAAGCCGGGTAAAACCGGTCTGTAGCCTTTTCCCCTGTGGGAGCGGGCACGCCCGCGAACACCGGCAGAGCCGGTGCCAAGCACCGCGGTGGCTGATTCGCGGGCACGCCCGCTCCCACAGCGATGGTGCAAGAAGGGGCAAACATGCAATTGAAAGGAGTCGCACATGGCCAAGCGTTCCCGCCCGGCAGCCTTCATCGACGACCCGCTGTGGTACAAGGACGCCGTCATCTACCAGCTGCACATCAAGTCGTTCTTCGACTCGAACAACGACGGCATCGGCGACTTCGCCGGCCTGATCAGCAAGCTCGACTACATCGCCGAACTGGGCGTCAACACCCTGTGGCTGCTGCCGTTCTATCCCTCGCCACGCCGTGACGACGGCTACGACATCGCCGAATACAAGGGCGTGCACCCCGACTACGGCAGCATGGCCGACGCCCGCCGTTTCATCGCCGAGGCCCACAAGCGCGGCCTGCGGGTGATCACCGAGCTGGTCATCAACCACACCAGCGACCAGCACCCGTGGTTCCAGCGCGCCCGCCACGCCAAGCGCGGCAGCAAGGCGCGTGAGTTCTACGTGTGGTCGGACGATGACCAGAAGTATGACGGTACGCGCATCATCTTCCTCGACACCGAAAAGTCCAACTGGACCTGGGACCCGGTCGCCGGCCAGTACTTCTGGCACCGGTTCTATTCCCACCAGCCGGACCTCAATTTCGACAACCCGCAGGTGCTCAAGGCGGTGATCGGCGTCATGCGCTTCTGGCTCGACCTGGGTGTAGATGGCCTGCGGCTGGACGCGATCCCTTACCTGATCGAACGCGACGGCACCAACAACGAAAACCTCGCCGAAACCCACGACGTGCTCAAGGCGATCCGCGCCGAGATCGACGCCAACTACCCCGATCGCATGCTGCTGGCCGAAGCCAACCAGTGGCCGGAAGACACGCGCCCGTACTTCGGTGAAGGCGACGGCGACGAATGCCATATGGCCTTCCACTTTCCGTTGATGCCGCGCATGTACATGGCCCTGGCCATGGAAGACCGCTTCCCGATCACCGATATCCTGCGCCAGACCCCGGAAATTCCGGCCAACTGCCAGTGGGCGATCTTTTTGCGCAACCATGATGAACTGACCCTGGAAATGGTCACCGACCGCGAGCGCGACTACCTGTGGAACTACTATGCCGAAGACCGCCGCGCGCGCATCAACCTGGGCATTCGCCGGCGCCTGGCGCCCCTGCTGCAGCGTGACCGGCGGCGCATAGAGCTGCTGACCAGCCTGCTATTGTCGATGCCCGGCACGCCAACCCTGTATTACGGCGACGAACTGGGTATGGGCGACAATATCTATCTGGGGGACCGCGATGGCGTTCGCACACCCATGCAGTGGTCGCCAGACCGCAACGGCGGTTTTTCCCGCGCTGACCCGCAGCGCCTGGTGCTGCCGCCGATCATGGACCCGCTCTACGGTTACCAGACCGTCAACGTCGAGGCGCAAAGCCACGACCCGCATTCGCTGCTGAACTGGACCCGGCGCATGCTGGCGGTGCGCAAGCAGCAGAAGGCCTTTGGCCGCGGCAGCCTGCGCACCCTCACGCCCAGCAACCGGCGCATCCTTGCCTATATCCGCGAGTACACCGATGCCGACGGCAATACCGAGGTCATCCTCTGCGTGGCCAACGTGTCCCGCGCCGCTCAGGCTGCCGAACTCGAATTGTCACAATACGCCGACAAAGTACCGGTGGAGATGCTTGGCGGCAGCGCGTTCCCGCCAATCGGCCAACTGCCGTTTCTGCTGACATTGCCACCTTATGCCTTCTACTGGTTCCTGCTGGCCAGCCGCGATCGCATGCCCAGCTGGCACATCCAGCCCACCGAGGGGTTACCCGAATTGACCACATTGGTACTGCGCAAGCGCATGGAAGAGCTGCTGCAAGCCCCGGCAAGCGATACGCTGCAAAGCACCATCCTGCCGCAGTACCTGCCCAAACGCCGTTGGTTCGCCGGCAAGGAAGGGCCGATCGATGCCGTGCGCCTGTGTTACGGCGTGCGTTTCGGTACCGCCACCACGCCGGTGTTGCTCAGCGAAATCGAAGTCCTCAGCGACGGCACGGCCACCCGCTACCAGTTGCCGTTCGGCCTGCTGCGTGAGGAACAGATCCATACCGCGCTGCCGCAGCAGCTGGCGTTGTCGCGGGTGCGCCGTGCCCATCAGGTTGGCTTGATCACAGACGCCTTCGTCCTCGAACCGTTCATTCACGCGGTGATGCAAGCCTGCCAGGATGGCCTGCGCGTGCCGTGTGGCGACGATGAGGGTGAATTGCGCTTCGAATGCACAGAGCCGCTGGCCGGCCTGGCGCTCGACGACGAGAGCGAAGTGCGCTACCTCAGTGCCGAGCAGTCCAACAGCTCGGTGGTCATCGGCGACCGCGTGGTGCTCAAGCTGATCCGCCGGGTCAACCCGGGTATCCATCCAGAGCTGGAAATGAGCGCTTACCTGACCGCCGCCGGCTTTGCCAATATCTCGCCGCTGCTGGCCTGGGTCAGCCGGGTGGACGAGCAACACGCGCCGCACCTGCTGATGATTGCCCAGGGTTACCTGAGTAATCAGGGCGATGCCTGGGGCTGGACCCAGAACACCCTGGAACGGGCCATCCGCGACCAGATGGAGCCCGTTCGCAACGACGGCGAAGCGCACACTGACGCATTGGCCGAACTCAGCGGCTTTGCGGCCTTGCTTGGCCAGCGCCTGGGAGAGATGCACCTGCTGCTGGCTGCACCCACCGAAGACCCGGCCTTCCAGCCGCGCCCCAGCGATGCACAGGACAGCGAGCGCTGGCGTGCACAGATCAGCACCGAACTGATCCACGCCCTCGACCTGCTGGCCCAGCACCGCGACACGCTGGACAGCGATAGCCAGGCCTTGGTCGACGACCTGCAGCAACAGCGTGACGGCCTGGCGCAGCACATCGACAAGCTGACCGAGCAGGCTCAGGGTGGCCTGCTGATGCGTGTGCACGGCGACCTGCACCTGGGTCAGGTGTTGGTGGTGCAGGGTGATGCCTACCTCATCGATTTTGAAGGCGAACCCGCCCGGCCACTTGAAGAGCGCCGGGCAAAACACAGCCCCTACAAGGATGTCAGCGGCGTGCTGCGATCCTTCGACTATGCTGCTGCGATGATCTTGCGCAGCGCGTCTGCGGTGGACCTTTCCGAGCCGGCGCGGCAAGCCCGGCAGCGGGTTGCCCGGCAGTACCTGCACCAGTCCCGGCATGCCTTTGTCGAAGCCTATGGCCTGGCCACCGCCGCCATGCCTCACGCCTGGCAGCACGCCGAGGGCGAGCGCGCGGCACTGGAGCTGTTCTGCCTGGAAAAAGCCGCCTACGAGATCACATACGAAGCCGAAAACCGTCCGAGCTGGCTGGCCGTGCCTTTGCATGGTCTGCATGGACTGATCAGTACCTGGGGAGAGTCAGAATGAACGTTACAACGCGTGAAAACGGTGGCCTTCGGCAACGGGACCTCGACGCCCTGGCCCGCGCCGAGCACGCCGATCCCTTTGCGGTACTCGGCCCCCACGGCGATGGCGCAGGTGGGCAGGTGGTCCGCGCCTTTTTGCCCAATGCCCTGAAAGTGCGCGTCCAGGCCCGGGATGACGGGCGGGTACTTGCCGAAATGGAGCAGGGCAGCCTGCCCGGGTTGTTCAGCGCGCACCTCGATGAGGCACAGCCCTACCAGCTTCATATCGTCTGGGCCGGTGGCGAACAGGTTACCGAAGACCCCTACAGCTTCGGCCCGCAATTGGGTGACATGGACCTTCACCTGTTCGCGGAAGGCAATCACCGCGATTTGTCCGGGCGCTTCGGTGCCCAGCCGACCCAGGTCGATGGCATCGACGGCGTGTGTTTCTCGGTCTGGGCGCCGAATGCCCGGCGGGTGTCGGTGGTGGGTGATTTCAACAACTGGGATGGCCGCCGTCACCCCATGCGCCTGCGCCACGGCGCCGGGGTCTGGGAGCTGTTCATTCCGCGTCTGGGCGTGGGCGAAACCTACAAGTTCGAAGTGCTCGGCAAGGAGGGCATACTGCCGTTGAAGGCCGACCCGCTGGCCCGTGCCACCGAGCTGCCACCGAGCACGGCGTCCAAGGTTGCCGGTGAACTCAGCCACGCCTGGCAGGACCATGACTGGATGGCGCAGCGCGCCCAGCGCCATGGCTACAACGCACCATTGTCGATCTACGAGCTGCACCCAGGGTCATGGCGCTGCGAGCTGGACGAAGCGGGCGAAGTCGGGCGTTTCTACAATTGGCGCGAACTGGCCGAGCGGCTGGTGCCCTATGTGCAGGAACTGGGCTTTACCCACATCGAGCTGCTGCCGATCATGGAACACCCGTTCGGCGGCTCCTGGGGCTATCAACCACTGTCGATGTTCGCGCCCACCTCGCGCTACGGCAGTGCTGAGGATTTCGCCGCGTTCATCGACGCCTGCCACCAGGGAGGCATTGGTGTGCTGCTGGACTGGGTGCCGGCGCATTTCCCCACCGATGAACACGGTCTGGCTCGCTTTGACGGCACTGCGCTGTATGAATACGACAACCCACTGGAAGGTTACCACCAGGACTGGAACACGCTGATCTACAACCTCGGCCGCAACGAAGTACGCGGCTTCATGATGGCCTCGGCGCTGCACTGGCTCAAGCACTTCCATATCGACGGCCTGCGCGTCGATGCGGTGGCCTCGATGCTGTACCGCGACTACTCGCGCAAGGCGGGCGAATGGGTACCCAACCGCCACGGCGGGCGCGAGAACCTGGAAGCCATCGACTTCATTCGCCACCTCAACGGCGTGGCTGCCCACGAAGCCCCGGGCGCGCTGATCATCGCCGAAGAGTCCACCGCCTGGCCCGGGGTCAGCCAGCCTACCCAACAGGGCGGCCTGGGTTTTGCCTACAAGTGGAACATGGGCTGGATGCACGACACCCTGCACTATATCCAGAACGACCCGGTGCACCGCACCTACCACCACAACGAGATGAGCTTCGGGCTGATCTATGCCTATTCCGAGCACTTCATCCTGCCCATCTCCCATGATGAAGTGGTACACGGCAAGCACTCGCTGATCGACAAGATGCCCGGCGACCGCTGGCAGAAATTCGCCAACCTGCGTGCCTACCTCACCTTCATGTGGGCGCACCCGGGCAAGAAGCTGCTGTTCATGGGCTGCGAGTTCGGCCAGTGGCGTGAGTGGAACCACGACAGCGAACTGGACTGGTACCTGCTGCAGTATCCCGAGCACCAGGGTGTGCAGCGGTTGGTGGGCGACCTCAACCGCCTGTACCGCGAAGAGCCGGCGCTGCACGAGCAGGATTGCCAGCCGCAGGGCTTCCAGTGGCTGATCGGTGACGACGCGCAGAACAGCGTGTACGCCTGGCTGCGCTGGAGCAGCAGCGGCGAGCCGGTGCTGGTGGTGGCCAACTTCACCCCGGTACCCCGTGAGGGTTACCGCATTGGCGTGCCGTTCGGCGAGCGTTGGCAAGAGCTGCTGAACAGCGATGCCGAGCTGTATGCCGGGTCGAACGTGGGCAATTTGGGGGCGGTGGCCAGTGAGGCAGTGGCCAGCCATGGGCAGCCATTGTCGTTGGCCTTGAACCTGCCGCCGCTGGGGGTGTTGATCATGAAGCCCGCCTGACCGGTTGACCGCACTGGCCCTTTCGCCTGGAGCGGGTTTGCCCGCGAATCCGGTAGCGGCGGCAACCGTGAATGGGCTTTGGAAATTGGCCGGCAGGCCCGGCCCTTTCGCGGGTGAACCCGCTCCTACAACGGCCTGTGCCGAGCCACCGATGCGTGTGCACCCCCGATCAGTGTGTAGGAGCGGGTTACCCGCGAAGGGGCCGGCCTGCCTACCACCGCATCCGCACCCCAAGGCTGCCGATCAGCCCGTTCAGGTCATTGTCGTCCACATCATTGCTGTAATCGGCGCTGACGAACAAAGCCACCGAAGGCGTCACCCGCGCCACCAGGCCCAAGCCCAACTCCACCGTGGTCGAATAGCGCGAGCTGGAAATCTTGTCGACCTGGTCCAGCTTCACCTCATCGGCATTGCTGAAGTCATACCACACGTTGGTGCGCACATAGGGTTCGATGGGCATGCCGCGCACTTCGTAGCGCCCGGACAACTTGGCACCGACCCGGCCGCTCCAGCTCGGCTGGCTATCGAAGGCTTGCAAGGTCTCCTCCTGCACCTGGCTGCCAGGGAAGAATTGCTGGTTGATCAACTGTGCCTGGGGCTCGATAACCCAGTTGCCCCCCAGGCGGATCGGGTAACCGCCCTCAACCGAGAAGGTCATTGCGTGGCCACTGTCGTCCAGGCGCTGGCCGTTTTCGCCACGGCCCATCACGTCGATCCGCGATCCCATCGCCACGGCATCCAGGTGCCAACCCTGTTCATGGGTCATGCTCCAGTACACCCCCAGGCTTTCCCCGCTCAGGTTCACCGCTTTGCGCTGTTTGTCGCCCAGCAAAGGACGCGTGCCCTTGAAGCTGCTTTGCAGGTTGTTGTGCCCCACGAAAATCCCCGCGCGGTGTACATTGCCCGCTGCCGTTTCACGCACGAACAGGTCCGGGCCGATCATCAGTTGCTGGCTGGGCGCCTCCAGTTGTGCCGGGGGCAGCGCGCGGTTGCGGGCACTGGTGGGGAAGAACTGCGCCCACTGACTGGCAACCAGGTCGGGTGCCGCCTGCCGGTGGCGTTCGCTCATCTGCTGCGAAAACGTATTGAGGGTACCGAGGCTCAACCCACCGGCACTGAGCGGGTCGAGCGACAGTTGCGCCGCCACGGGTTGCTGCAGAAAGCCGGGGGAGGTGGGGTCACCCTGCAGTTCGTACGCGATCGTTTCCACCGGGGTTGCCAGAAGCAGCGACGTGGAAACCGCGTAGAAAATGCTGTCGAAGCGCAAGGGGTTCGAGGTGCTTTTCATGGCGGATCTCCTTTGTTTTTGTGGTGCAGCCCGAGAACCTGGCCTGTTGTCACGAGCTGTACGGCAAAAACAGTGGGCGACCCAAACCAGCACGCCAGTTATCGCAAACGCGCACGAAGGCGCGAGCTAGAGGCCCGGCGCAAGATTTTTACAGCTTGGTACTGTTCAGCTAAGGAGAGGTCACCGCTTGCGTCAAGAAAGCGTGAATCATCTGTTCAATGTGCGTTGTGACGCTTAACTCATTGTTTTTTTGAGTAAAGTTTCCGGGTATAGCGGGGTTCGCTATTTGCCGTGCCGTGGCTATGAAGAATGATTGCTAAAGCCGCACTTCTACCGCCAGTGGCAGGTGATCTGACAGGTGCGACCAAGGTTTGTGCCCCAGAATCCGTGGCCCATGGCTTTCGGCGTTACGCAGGTAAATGCGGTCCAGGCGCAGCAATGGCAGGCGGGCAGGGTAGGTGCGGGCGAGGTGGCCATGGTGGTGCTCGAAGGCTTCGTGCAAGTCACGTTGCAGGCCAAGGGTGCGGTTGCCGTGGCTTTTCCAGTCGTTGAAGTCGCCGGCGATGATCACCGGGGCGTTGCCCGGCAGGGAGTCCAGCAGTTTACGCAGCAACTGCAGCTGCTTCTGCCGGTGGCTTTCCAGCAACGACAGGTGCACGCAGACCGCATGCACCTGGCCTTGCCCCGGCACCTCCAGCACACAGTGCAGCAGGCCGCGGCGTTCGGGGCCGGTGATCGACACGTCAAGGTTGCGGTGCTCGATGATCGGGTATTTGGACAGCAACGCATTGCCGTGGTGGCCGTCAGGGTAGACCGCGTTGCGACCATAGGCGAAGTCGCTCCACATGCTGTCGGCGAGGAATTCGTACTGCGAGGTCTGCGGCCAGCCGGGGTAGCGCGCCGCGTGGCGATCGTGGCTGCCGAGCACTTCCTGAAGGAAGACAATGTCGGCCTGTGTGCTGCGCACGGCCTCGCGCAGCTCCGGCAAGATAAAGCGCCGGTTGAAGGCGGTGAAGCCCTTGTGGGTGTTCACCGTCAGTACCCGCAGGCGTTTCACGGCCGGGGCCTGGCTGACGCTGGCGAAACCATTACTGCCGGCTTCGAGGTTCACAATTCCTCCTGAAGTTAACCCTGCCTCACTGTCGCCGCCAGACCCTGTGGAGGCCAATACACCGTTCCCACCGGGTTTGGCGTGGCGATTACAACGTAGGACCTGCCAGGGCTATCACTGTTCACTCCTCGTCGTACTGCAACACCATCAGCAGCATCGACCGACCCTTCACCTCGAAGGTACTGTCGAACTGCAAATGCTGCCCCTTGCGCAACTCTGGCCGGTCGGTATCGACCAGGCAGCTCCAGTAATCGCCTTCAGGCACGGCCGGCAGCTTGAATGGCACGATGTCATGGTGGGCATTGACGATCAGCAGCACGGTGGCCTCGGCACCTGGCCGGGCGATACCGCTGACCTGCGCTCGGCCATCTATCAACATGCCCAGGCAGCGCCCGTGCGGGTCTTCCCATTGCTCAACGCTCATCTCGCTGCCATCGGGTGCCAGCCAAGTCACGTCCTTGACCCCAATTGCCTCATTGTAGTCACCCACCAGAAAGCGTGAGCGGCGCAGCACCGGGTAGGCCAGGCGCAGACGCGTCAGGCGCTTGACGAAGGCCAGCAGCTCTTCGCCTTCCTGGTCCAGGTCCCAGTTCACCCAGCCGATCTCGCTGTCCTGGCAGTAGGCGTTGTTGTTGCCGTGCTGGGTGCGGCTGAACTCGTCGCCGGCAACGATCATTGGCGTGCCCTGCGCCAACAGCAGGGTGGCAAAGTAGTTGCGCATCTGGCGCATGCGCAGGGCATTGATCCCCGGGTCGTCGGTCGGCCCTTCGACGCCGCAGTTCCAGGACAGGTTGTTGTCGGTGCCGTCCTGGTTGTTTTCGTCGTTGTCTTCATTGTGCTTGTGGTTGTAGGACACCAGATCGCGCAGGGTGAAACCATCGTGGGCGGTGATGAAGTTGACCGAGGAATAGGGGCGGCGCCCGCGGTTGTTGAACATGTCGCCCGAGGCGGTCAAGCGCGCGGCAAAATCGGCCAGCTGGCCTTCGTCGCCTTTCCAGAAAGCGCGTGCGGTATCGCGGAAGCGGTCGTTCCATTCCGCCCAGCCCGGGGCAAAGTTGCCCACCTGGTAGCCGCCGGGGCCGCAATCCCACGGTTCGGCAATCAGCTTGACCTGGCTCAGCATCGGGTCCTGGCGGCAGGCGACCAGGAAGCCATGACGCTCGCTGTAGCCATCGTGGTAACGGCCAAGGATGGTCGCCAGGTCGAAGCGAAAGCCGTCCACGTGCATTTCGCCGGCCCAGTAGCGAAGCGAATCGGTGACCAACTGCAGCACGCAGGGGTGGCTCAGGTCCAGGGTGTTGCCGGTGCCCGAGTCGTTGATGTAGTAGCGCTTGTCGTCCGGCATCAGGCGATAATACGAGGCGTTGTCGATGCCGCGCATCGACAGGGTCGGGCCGCGTTCGTTGCCTTCGGCGGTGTGGTTGTAGACCACGTCCAGGATCACCTCCAGCCCGGCGTCGTGCAGGTGCGCGACCATCTCCTTGAACTCGGCGATCTTGCCGCTGGCCAGGTAGCGCGGGTGCGGGGCGAAAAAGGCGATGCTGTTGTAGCCCCAGTAGTTGTTCAGGCCCTTGTCCAGCAGGTGCTGGTCGTTGACGAAGGCGTGAATCGGCAGCAGCTCGATGCTCGACACGCCAAGGTCCTTGATGTGCTTGAGCAGCTCGTCGTTGGCCAAGCCGGCGAAGGTGCCACGCAGTTCTTCAGGCACTGCCGGGTGGCGCATGCTGATACCGCGGGCATGCGCTTCATAGATGATCGTGCGCTCCCATGGGATCTGCACGCGCTGGTCGCGGCCCCAGGTGAACGCCGGGTCGATGACCTTGCATTTGGGCACGAAAGGCGCGCTGTCGCGCTCGTCGAACGACAGGTCGTCGTCGGGGTGCCCGATGGTGTAGCCGAACAGTGCCTCGGACCATTTCAGGCTGCCGACCAGTTGTTTGGCATACGGGTCGATCAGCAGTTTGTTGGGGTTGAAGCGGTGGCCGTTTTCCGGCTCGTAGGGGCCGTATACCCGGTAGCCATAGACCAGGCCGGGGTGAGCGTCGGGGAGGTAACCGTGGTAGATCTCATCGGTGTATTCGGGCAGCTCTATACGCTCGATTTCCTGCTCGCCTGTGGAGTCGAACAGGCACAGCTCGACCTTGGTGGCGTTGGCCGAGAACAGGGCGAAGTTGACCCCTAGGCCATCCCAGGTGGCGCCGAGGGGGAAGGGCAGGCCTTCGCGGATGCGCGATGGTGCGACCGAGCGGGTTTTCTTCGGGGTGCGGGGGCTCATGACGATCCTCGAGTGGCCGTGATGGAAGGGGAATTGTGCTGGCCTGCATTGGCCTCCTCGCGGGTAAACCCGCTCCTACATGCACCTGTGATGAACCTGTAGGAGCGGGTTTACCCGCGAAGAGGCCAGGATAGGCTTAACCGGCAGCAGGCTTTTTCGCCGCCCGGGGCTTTTTCGCCGCAGCAGGTTTGACCCCCGGCAGGGCCGCCGCCTTGGGTTCTGCAGGCGCCTTTGGCTTGGCTGCTGCTTTCTTGCGCGGGGCTGCCTTGGGCGCCAGCGCTTCGGCCTCGGCCAGCTTGCGGGCCATTTCCCAGTGGCGTTCTTCCTCCCCTACAGGCTTACCTTCGGATTCCCAGATCTGGTAGGCAAATTCGCGAATACGCTTTTCATCGACACTCATCATGACGCTCCTGATGCTCAAGATTGTTGTATCAACACGTTGACCGGAAACTCCGCCAGCACGGCGCTCAACAGCAACTCCTTTGAAGAGCTGACCGCCGCACTGGAGAAAAGTCCCGTCGAGTTGGCAGGTGACAAGGCAAACGGCAATACCAGCCGGGTGTCGTCCCAGTTCTGTGCCGGGATCAACGGTGTAGTGGCCCCTCCGAGCAGGCTGCTGGCCAGGCGCGGGGCGACGACGATGGCGTGCTCGCCTTCCCCTTGGCGAGCAAAGGCAATGACCTTGTCAGCATGGCGGCCCTGTACGGTCAGTGGCAGGTAGGCACCGCGGCGGAACAGCTCGGCGTGGGCCTGGCGGCAGTCCAGAAGCCGCGCGATCAAGGCCTGTTTGACGCGGCCGTCGCGCCAGTGGGCCAACAGTTCGGCGGCCGGCGTGGCGTCGTCCAGCGTGCGACGCCTCAAAGCGTAGTCCACGGCGCGGCGGTTGTCCGGGTCGACCAGGCTGAAGTCCCAGTATTCGTTACCCTGGTACAGGTCGGGCACACCGGGTGTGGTCATGCGCAACAGGGCCTGGACCAAGCCGTTGAGAGCGCCGGGGCAGGCCAGCAGCTGCGCCGCGTCGGCCAGCGACTTGCGCAGTTGCTGGTTCTCGCTGTCCAGCAGCAGGCCGTGGAGGTAATGAGCGCAGGCGCCTTCATAGGCCTCGTTCGGCGCGCTCCAGCTACTGCGCAGCTTGGCCTCGCGCAGGGCCTTCTGCTGCCACTGGCGAACACGCTCGGCGTAGTGACGCAGGGCATTGTCGTCGTGCAGGTCGAGGTCCAAGGGCCAACTGCCGAGCAGGGTTTGTAGCAGCATCAACTCGTCGCCGGGGCTGGGTGCCAGCCCGTCGTCCAACTGCGCGCGCAGGGGGGCGGCCAGCTCCCGCCAATGCTCCACCCGGCTGGCCAGCCACGTGCCGCGCTCGCTGAGTACGGCCAGGCGTGCACGCGTGTCCTCGCCACGCTTGTGGTCGTGGGTGGCGGTGGTCAGCAGGTTGTCGGGGAAATCGCGCAGGCGCCGCTGGGCCTCGTTGTGGAAATGCATGGGCGGGGCACTGAAGCGCTCTGCCTCGAAGCCCACGTCGTTACGCGACAGCAGCCTGGCGCTGCGGTAGAAGGCGGTGTCTTCCACGGCTTTGGCGGCGCTGGGCGCAGTCAACTGCTGGAAGCGCACGCAGGCGTGGCGCAGTTGCTTGCGGGCACGCCCCGGTGGCAGGTGCCGCCAGGCTTGCCCGCCCAGCCACCGCTCAAGTTGGTCCAGTAGCGGCCAGTCAGCTTCGGCAAGGTCTTGGCGAGCGTTGGTCAGCGCCTGCTGGAAGAACCCTTCGTCCTGCGCCGGGCGCCCGCAGGCATTGAAGTAGGTGCGGTAAACCGGGTAATGCGCCACCAATGCCTGCAAGGCCCGACGAATCGCGCCCAGGGTCAGGTCACGGGTCATCAGGTCGTTGCGCGCCACCTGCAACAGTGCCTGGGCCACCGATTCGCAGTCACCGGCCAGGCTGGCGTTGAGCACCAGGTGACGGGCCTGGCGCACTTCTTCGGTGAACGCCGGGCGCTCGCTGACGTTGCTCCATAGTTCGCTCAGCGGCGCTTCGCCGGCCGGATCATGCTGCAGCAGCGACACCTGGTTCATGAACTCGTAGCCGGTGGTGCCGTCGGTAAGCCAGTCGCGGTGCAGGTGCTCGTCGGCACCCAGGATCTTTTCCACGTACAGGGGGAAGTGCTCCAGCCCTGCATTCAGCGGCCGCCGCGCCAGCAGGCCATCAACCCGCCGGCGCAGTTTGCGGCAGTAGCCACGCGGGTCGGCAAGGCCGTCGATATGGTCGATGCGCAAGCCGTCCACCAGGCCGCGTTCGATCAGTTCGAACAGCTTGGCATGGGTGGCTTCGAACACCACGGCGCGCTCCACGCGCAGGCCGCCCAATTCGTTGATGTCGAAGAAGCGCCGCCAGTTGATGTCGTCGGCAGCAGTACGCCAGCTGGCCAGGCGGTAGGTCTGGCGCTCCAGCAGCAGGTGCAGGCGCCTGAAACCGGCCTCGCTGCGGCTGTCGAAGGCCACCAGGGCCGATTCGAGGTCGGCACCTTCGCGCACCAGGCGTGCCAGTTCGGCTTGGAGCGGCAGGCTATCGGCCAGCGGGGTAACTGAGTCGCCCAATGCCGTGAAGCGCTCTGCCAGAACCTTCAGGGCAGGCTCCGGGCTGAGCGCGAGAATCCAGCCGTAATCGACCGGACAGATCGGGAAACGATGCGCGTAATGGGCCACTTGCAGCAGCCCCTGCTGTTTGTCGAACTGCAGCGGTATCTCGCCATTTTTGAGCGCCACGCCGTAGTCGCTGCCGAGGAACGGCAACAGCAGTTGCCCGGCCAGCAGTGGGTCGCTGGAGTGCCACTGGATGTCGAAGAACTCTGCATACTGGCTGCGCCGCCCCCAGGCCAGCAGGCTTTGCCACCAGGGGTTGTCGGCACCGCCCACGGCCATGTGGTTGGACACCGTGTCGAGGATCAGCCCCATGCCATGCTGGCGCAGGGCGGCGACCAGGCGCTCCAGCGCGGCCTCGCCGCCCAGCTCCGGGTTGACGCAGGTAGGATCGACCACGTCGTAGCCATGGCGCGAGCCTGCGCGGGCCTTGAGGATGGGCGAGGCATACAGGTGGCTGATGCCCAGCTGGGCGAAATACGGCACCAGCGGCACGGCGTGATCGAGGGTGAAATCGCTGTGAAATTGCAGGCGCAGGGTCGCGGTCAGTGGCTTCATCGGTCACGCTCCCACGCTTGTTCGCGGGCCTGGGCCAGCAGTTCCAGGCGCCGTGCGGCGTCCTCGTCGTCGAGCAGTTCGCGGACCGGGCGGGCAAAGCGCCGCCGCCAGTTGGGATGGCCGTTGGTGGTGCCCGGCAGGTTGGGTTGCTCGTCGCAGCCCAGCAGGTCTTCCAACGGCACCAGCACCAGCGGCGCACGGGTATGGCCAACGAAGCGGATGGCCGCATCGATCAGCGCGTCGTTGTCCTTCAGTTCGCCGTAGTTGGCTTCCAGGATGCGGCGCAGGCCGTCGCGTTCTTTCTGACGCTCGTGTCGCCAGTGCAACTCGGTAGCGGCGTCGATCAGTTGCAAGCGGTGTCTCCAGTCGATGTCGCGGTTTGCCAGCCAGCCGGCCAGTGGCGCCAGGTCGTGGGTGCCGGTTGTGGCCAGGGCATTGTCCGGCCAGTCGAGAATCGGCTTGAACTGGCCCGGCTGGGTTTGCTCGAACGGCAGCACGCGCATGCCCAGCACTGCCTTCTCGGCCAGCTTTTCGCGCAGGCTGTCGGGCACGGTGCCCAGGTCTTCGCCGAGGATGATCGCCTGGTGACGCACCGACTCCAGCGCCAGCAGGCGCAACAGGTCGTCTAGCGGGTAGTCGAGGTAGGCGCCTTCGCTGGGGTTGGCCCCCTGCGGGATCAACCATAGCCGGCGCAGGCCCATCACATGGTCGATGCGCAGGCCGCCAGCGTGGGCGAGGTTGGCCCGCAGCATCTCGATGAAGGCGCGATAGCCATTGCGCTTGAGGCCCTCGGGCGAGAAGGCACAAATGCCCCAGTCCTGCCCGGTGTGGTTGAGGATGTCGGGCGGCGCACCCACGCTCAGGCCGGCCAGCAGTTCGTCCTGGCGGCTCCACGCCTGGCTGCCGGCACCGTCGGCGCCTACCGCCAGGTCGGCGATCAAACCCACGGCCATGCCGTTGCTGCGGGCCGCTTCCTGGGCACGTTGCAGGCCACGTTCGGTCAACCACTGGCAGAAGGCGTGGAACTCGACCTTGGCCGGGTAGGCGTTGGCCAAAGCCTCCACTTCCGGGTGGTAGGGGTCGTGCCAGGCTTTAGGCCAGTTGCGCCAGTCGGCACCGAGGCCGTGCTCCACCGCCTGGGCCTGCAGCACCTCGAAGCGGCAGTGGTGCTCCAGCGTCTGGCCGCCGGCTTCGCGGAAGCTGTCAAAATCCGTGCGTAGCGGGTGGTCGCCTTGGCTGAAACCCTGGTAAAGCGCTTCAAGCAAACGCAGCCGGGCGCTGGCGGCGCGTGGCCAGTCGACCAGAGGGCGTTGTTCCAGCTCTTCGAGTTGTTGCTCCAGCCCGCACGCTTCGATGGCCATACGCACCTCCCGTTCACCCAGCAGGGCCGCGGGGCTGGTGTACAGGGTGTTGAGCAGCAGCCGACTGGAAGGTGAGTAGGGGCTGTAGTGTTCCTGGTCCATGGCCGAGAGGGCGTGAATCGGGCTGATAGCCAAGGCGTCGGCGCCGCGCTCGGCGGCCGAGCGGGCCAACTGCTCCAGCGCCAGGCAGTCGCCGAAGCCACCGTCGCCGGGGCGGCGCAGGCTGTACAGCTGCACTGCCAGGCCCCAGCAGCGTGGTGGCGGCTGTTGCACCGTGTCTTCCAGGCTGTGGCAACGTGTTGGCGCCACCGCTACGGTGAAGCGGCGGCTGTCGATTTCCACCTGGTGATAGCCGATAGGCAGCTCGCCGGGCAGGCGCGCCTGGTCATCGAGGCTGAGGGTGACCGAGGTGTGATCTTCCAGGGTGCAGTGGGCCACGCTGGCGGCACTGAAGTAGCGCGCCAGCGCTAGCGGCTGGCCTAGGTCGGCGGTCAGCAAGGGCGGCAGGTGTTCGCTGTCTTCGGCGGTTTCCACCGCACGCAGGCTGGCGGCAACGGCCGCGTCATCGCCGGCCGGATGGCCAAGGCCTTCGAGGATGTTGCGCAGCACTTCGTCGCTGACACGCTGGGGCCTGGCATTGGCGTCAATCCAGTCGCGGTTCAGCCCGACGCTGGTTGCCAGACGATGCAGGGCAGTTTCGCTCATGGGCGCTCCTGGGCAGGGGGAAGCAGGCTGACCACGCAACTGTACGCAGCCAGGTGGGTATCCGGGTGGCGGGTGTCGCTGCTGTCGAACAGCCGTGTGGATGGCGCGGGCAGTTCGACCGCCTGCGGGGTGTCGGCCAGGTTCAGGTCGATGCGCAGCGTGTTGCCATTGCCCAGCCGCCAGCGCGCGGTCAGCGCTTTGTCAGCGTGCACCTCGGCGCCGAGGGCACGGCTGCCGGGCAAGTGCGGGATGACATGGCGGCGGCGCAGGTCGAGCAGTTGCTGGTAAAGGCCATGCCAGCCGGCGATCACCGCCTTGTTCTGCGGGCGTGAAGAGGCGAACGTCTGTTCGGCGTTGGGGTCGGGAATGTGCTCACGCTGCTTGGGGTCGGCGAACGCGCTGAAGTGGGCGAATTCGCCACGACGGCCTTCGCGTACCGCGTCGGCCAGCGCGTCATGGAAGTCGGTAAAAAACAGGAACGGCTGGCAACTGCCGGCTTCGTCGCCCATGAACAGCAGCGGGATCATCGGTGCCAGCAGCAACAGGCCGGTGGCTGCACGCAAGGCTGGCGCGGGGCACAGGCGGGTCAGGCGCTCACCCAGCGCACGGTTGCCGATCTGGTCGTGGTTCTGCAGGAACAACACGAAGGCGCTGGGCGGTAAATGCCCGCTGGGTTCACCGCGTGGTTTGCCATGCCGGTTGGCCTGGCCCTGGAACACGAAACCTTCGCCAAGGCACCGTGCCAGTTGGTCGATGGGGCGATGCCGGTAGTCGGCATAGTAGCCTTCGGTTTCACCGGTCAGCAGCACATGCAGGGCATTGTGGCCGTCATCGTTCCACTGGGCGTCGTAACCCTGTTCCAGCAGCTCCGCCTGGTTGTGCTCGTTCTCCAGCACCAACCACACGTGCCGGCCTGGTTCTATGGCGGCGCGCACCCGTTGGGCCAGCTCGATCAGAAAATCGGGCTGGTCGATGGCATGCACGGCATCCAGGCGCAGGCCGTCGCAGCGGTAGTCGCACAGCCACATCAGGGCGTTCTGGATAAAGTACTCGCGCACCTGCGGGCGGCGAAAGTCGATGGCCGCGCCCCAGGGGGTCTGCCGGTCTTCACGGAAGAACGGGCTGGCGTACTGGTGCAGGTAATTGCCGTCGGGGCCGAAGTGGTTGTACACCACGTCGACCAGCACCATCAGCCTGTAGCCGTGGGCCTGGTCGACCAGTGCGCACAGCTGCTCGGGGCTGCCGTAGGTATTCTGTGGGGCGTATGGCAGCACACCGTCGTAGCCCCAGTTGCGTTCGCCAGGGAACTGCCCCAGCGGCATCAATTCGACCGCGCTGATGCCCAGTTCGGCCAGGCGCGGCAATTGCCTGGCAACCCCGGCGTAACCCTCGAGCAGGCCGACATGTACCTCCTGGATCACGGCCTCATGCCAAGGCCGGCCTTGCCACGGGTGCTGCCAGGCATAACCGGCCACATCCACGACCTGGCTCGGCCCGTGTACGCCGTTGGGCTGGTAGCGCGAAGCCGGGTCGGCCACCTGCAGCTCACCGTCGATACGGTAGTGGTAACGGTCACCGGCCTGGCATGGCGCCACGCCGCTGTACCAGCCCTCGTCATCCGGCAGCAGTTCGATGGCCGGCTGCCGCTCCAGTTCCACGCTCACGCTGCGCGCATCCGGCGCCCAGAGGGCGAAGCGCGCCGACGTGGCGTCCAGCAAGTGTGCGCCATGTCTGTGCATCTTCCGACCCCCGCTCAGTAGTGGCTCAGCTGTGCCTGCTTGACCAGGTCCTCGTACAGGCGGGCGTAGGGTTCAACCGCCTGGCACCAGTTGAACGGTTGGGTCATCGACAGGCAGCGCATGGCGTTCAGCAGGTCCTTCTTGCCGTATACATAGAAGGCGCGGCTGAGTGCCTCGCGGTAGCTCTCGACGGTAGATTCGTTGAACAGGAAGCCTGTCACGCCGCACTCGATGGTGTCGGCCAGGCCACCGGTATTGCGTGCCACCGGCAGCGAGCCGAAGCGCTGCGCGTACATCTGGCTGAGGCCGCACGGCTCATAGCGCGATGGCATCAGCAGGAAATCGCTGCCGGCGAACATGCGCCGGGCATCGGTTTCATTGAAGCCGATACGCACACCGATGCGGCCCGGGTGACGCAGTGCCAGCTCGCGCATGGCCTGTTCCTCTTCCGGTTCGCCGCGGCCGATGATCGCGATCTGCCCGCCTTGCTCGACGATGTAGTCGGCCACGCCCAAGGTCAGGTCCAGGCCCTTTTGATAGACCAGCCGCGACACAACGGCGAATAGCGGGCCTTCGGAATCTTCCAGGCCGAACAGTTCGCGCACCTCCTGGGCGTTACGCGCTTTGCCCTCCCAGTCGTTGATGCTGAAGTTGTGCTGCAGGTGCTTGTCGGTGGCCGAGTCCCAGCTTTCGTCGATGCCGTTGGGGATGCCACCAAGCAGGCCTTGCTGGGCCTTGCTGGCGAGGAACCCGTCCAGGCCGCAGCCGAATTCCGGGGTGGTGATTTCCCGGGCATAGGTGGCGCTGACTGTGGTGATGTGGCTGGAGTAGGCCAGGCCGGCCTTGAGGAACGACAGCTTGCCGTAGAACTCCATGCCTTCCTGCTGCATGGCATGTTCGGGTATCGCCAGCTCCGGGCTGCAACCGCGGCTGTACACACCTTGGTAAGCCAGGTTGTGGATGGTGAACAGCGTGGGCGTATTCAGGCCGCGCCAGTGCATGTAGGCGGGGGCAAGGCCGGCGGGCCAGTCATGTGCGTGCACCACTTCCGGCGTCCAGTGGATCTTGCCTTCGCCGGCAGCGATTTCGGCGGCAGCCAGGCCCAGGCGGGCGAAGCGGATGTGGTTGTCGGGCCAGTCGCGGCCATTGTTGGCACCATAGGGTGTGCCGTCGCGCTGGTACAGTTCAGGGCAGATCAACACATAGATGACCAGGCCGTCGGCCATGTCCATGCGCCCGATCTTGCATGGCGGCAGGGCCGCATGGCCGCCCAGCTCACCCACGATATGTATCGGGTTGTCGCTTTCCATCACCTGGCGGTAGCCGGGGATGAGCACCCGCACATCGTGCAGGTGCGCCAGGGCACGGGGCAGGGCAGCGGACACGTCACCCAGGCCGCCGGTTTTCACCAGGTCGGCGATTTCCGAAGTCACGAACAGAATCTTGCGCATGTTCGGGTTGTGCTGGCGCTGGGCGCCCGGTGCCTTGCCTGTCGTGGCGAAATCCGGGGTGAGCGGCTCGCGGTTATCCGGTTTGAAAGCGTCTACGTGAGGCTCGACAGCGGCACTGATCATACTTCTCTCCGTCCCTATGCTTGGTCGGGTGCTGGCACCCGTGGCGATGTTTCGTGCTGGTTCTCTCTAGTTTGAATCTGCTTAGTGCGTTCCATGCCCCAGGGTCGTGCGCGCAGGCACTACGCGATCAGCATTCCGGCCGAAGGCGCTTGGACTGGTTGGGGGGTGTGGGCCGGGGATCGGGAATAGCCCAATGCGCCTGGCCTACTTATATTCATGACCTGCCGGGTTTCCTGAAAGTTCGACTTTTTTGGGGTCACTCTTCCGTTGAGCAAATGGCGGGCCGAAAACCGAGTGTAGGAGAGAAAGTGATAAAAAGGTGACCCACTGGTCACTATTGTTATGTGCGTAATAGACGCAAACGTTGGCGTTTGTGACGGGGTGGGAAAAGGGGTGGGCGAGCGTGGGGCAAAGGGTTTTCGAGCTGCGCCAAATTGTGGCTCGCTACGTACAACGCACCTTTTTGGGGCGTAAGGGTGAGGGCAGCTTTATGCTGCGAAGCGGTTGGATGGGCGGAAAATGCTGCTTTCAATACAGGCGCTTTCTGGGCACTAGCCTGCTCCGGTTGCCCGGCAGGGTTCCAAGAGGGTGACTGGATTGAGGAGCAGACGGGTGGGAGCCATGCAGCTCCCACAGGCGGCAAGGGGATCGATCAGAGGCTGACAGCTTTATCGCCAGCGCGCTGTTGCGCCAGCAGCAGGTTCAACTGGGCGACCTGCTCGCGGAGCTGGTCACGTTCGTCCTTCAGTTTACGCAACTCATCACGGCGCACGGAGACATAGAGGGTCTGGGGTGGAGTTGCTGGCATCAATGTACCCATGAGCACACCTCGCGGTTTTGGCTGGTGACAAGTCAAAGCGTAGACGCTTCACGCGGGGCGCATTTTGAATTCTTTCGCAGGCCTTGGGAACTTTTTTGTATATCGTGGTCTTGCCGTTCGTCGCTGAACCCTCGGGCGGCATGCTGGACTAATCTGAAAAGCTGGACTACGTCGTCATCCATTTCGAAAGGGAGTATTGGCTCATGCAACTGGGAATCGTCGGGCTGGGCCGTATGGGCGGCAATATCGCAAGGCGCCTGATGCGCGCCGGCCATCGCACCGTGGTGCACGACCGCAACCGTGAAGCCATCACCGGCCTGGAGGGCGAGGGCGCCCAGGGCGCGCACGACCTCGGTGCACTGGTGCAAAAGCTGAAAGCACCGCGCGCGGTATGGGTGATGCTGCCGGCTGGCGACCCCACCGAGCAGACCATCGCCCAACTGGCCGAATTGCTGGAGCCGGGCGATGCGATCATCGACGGCGGCAACACCTTCTACAAGGACGACATGCGCCGCGCTGCAGAGCTGGCCAAGCGCGGCCTGCATTATCTGGACGTCGGAACTTCCGGCGGTGTATGGGGCCTCGACCGCGGCTACTGCATGATGATCGGCGGCGAAAAGGACGTGTTCGAGCGCCTGGAGCCGCTGTTCAAGGCGCTGGCGCCGGGCGTGGGCGATATCCCGCGTACCCATGGCCGCAGCGGCGAGCACCAGCGTGCCGAACACGGCTACATCCACGCTGGCCCACCCGGCGCCGGGCACTACGTGAAAATGGTGCATAACGGCATCGAGTACGGCCTGATGCAGGCCTATGCCGAAGGCTTCGACCTGCTGCGCAGCAAAGGTGGCAACGAGCTGCCGGAAGACCAGCGCTTCGACCTGAACGTGGCCGAAATTGCCGAGGTGTGGCGTCGCGGCAGCGTGGTGACCTCGTGGCTGCTCGACCTCACTGCCGATGCGCTGGTGGCCGACCCGCAGCTGTCGCAATTCAGTGGCTCGGTGTCCGACAGTGGCGAAGGCCGCTGGACCATCGACGCCGCCGTCGAGCAGGCGGTGCCGGTGCCGGTGTTGTCCAGCGCACTGTTCGCGCGCTTCCGTTCGCGCCAGCAACAGGGCACCTACGGTGACAAGATCCTCTCGGCCATGCGCCTGGGCTTCGGTGGCCACATCGAGAAGAAAGGCGAATGACTACACAGACCACCGCGTCCGCCCCCCCTTGTACGCTGTTCCTGTTCGGCGCCAATGGCGACCTGGTCAAGCGCCTGCTGATGCCCGCGCTGTACAACCTCAGCCGTGACGGTTTGCTGGACCGTAACCTGCGCATCGTCGGTGTTGACCATAACCCGGCCAGCGCCGAAGAATTCGCCGCGCGCCTGCACGCGTTCATGGTCGAGCGCGACAAAGGAAGCGAGGGCAGCGCCAAGTGCCTGGACGAGAAGCTATGGGCCCGCCTGGCCAAGCGCCTGGATTATCAGACGGGCGACTTTCTCGATCCGGCCACCTACCAGGCCCTGGCCAGGCGCATCGACAAGACCAGCCACGGCAATGCCATTTTCTATCTGGCCACGTCGCCGCGCTTCTTCCCCGAGGTGGCGCAGCGCCTGGGGCAGGCCGGCCTGCTGGACGAGTCTGCCGGCGGTTTTCGCCGGGTGGTGGTTGAAAAACCGTTCGGCACTGACCTGGCCAGCGCCGAGGCGCTCAACGCCTGCCTGCTGAAGGTGATGGGCGAGCGGCAGATCTACCGCATCGACCATTACCTGGGCAAAGAGACGGTGCAGAATATTCTGGTCAGCCGCTTTTCCAACGGCCTGTTCGAATCGTTCTGGAACAATCACTACATCGATCACGTGCAGATCACCGCAGCGGAAACCGTCGGTGTCGAGACCCGTGGTGCCTTCTATGACAGCACCGGCGCCCTGCGCGACATGGTGCCCAACCACCTGTTCCAGCTGCTGGCGATGGTGGCCATGGAGCCGCCGGCCGCGTTCGGCGCCGATGCGGTGCGCGGTGAAAAGGCCAAGGTGGTCGGCGCTATCCGCCCATGGTCGGCAAAAATGGCCCTGAAAAACTCCGTGCGAGGCCAGTACAGTGCCGGCAAGCAGGGGCGCAAGCCGTTGCCAGGCTACCGCCAGGAGGCCAACGTCGCGCCGGATAGCCAGACCGAGACCTACGTGGCGCTGAAGGTGATGATCGACAACTGGCGCTGGGCCGGCGTGCCGTTCTACCTGCGCACCGGCAAGCGCATGAGTGTGCGTGACACCGAGATTGCCATTTGCTTCAAGCCCGCGCCGTATGCGCAGTTTCGCGAGTCGGAGCTGGAGCGGCCCAAGCCCAACTACCTGAAAATCCAGATCCAGCCCAATGAAGGCATGTGGTTCGACCTGCAAGCCAAACGGCCCGGGCCGGAACTGGTGATGGAGAATGTCGAGTTGGGTTTTGCCTACAAGGACTTCTTCAAGATGACCCCGGCCACTGGCTACGAGACGCTGATCTATGACTGCCTGACCGGTGACCAGACCCTGTTCCAGCGGGCAGACAACATCGAGAACGGCTGGCGGGCGGTGCAGCCGTTTCTCGATGCCTGGGCCCAGGGCGGCGAAGTGCATGAGTACTCGGCTGGCGAGGACGGGCCGGAGGCCGGCAATGAATTGCTGGCCCGCGACAAGCGCGAGTGGCACCGGTTGGGGTGAGAGGTTTGCAAGCCTGTGCCGGCCGTTTCGCGGGCAAGCCCGCTCCTACAGGGAATTCCATTTCCCTCAGGCACCTGCGAAGAGGCCAGCACAGGCAACCACACAAAGGAGACCCAATGCCTGCCCATATCGAAGACTACGCCCTGCTGGGCAACTGCCGTAGTGCGGCGCTGGTCAGCCGCGATGGCTCGCTGGACTGGCTGTGCCTGCCACGTTTCGACGCCCCCGCCGTGTTCGCGGCCCTGTTGGGCAATGAAGAAAACGGCCGCTGGCGCCTGGCCCCTTGCGACCCGGTAGCGCACAGCAGCCGCCAGTACCTGGGCGACACCCTGGTGCTGGAAACCACCTGGGTGACCGCAAGCGGTCGTGCCCGGGTGCTCGACTTCATGCCTTTGGGCGAGGTCAACTCGGTGGTGCGCATCGTCGAAGGCTTGTCTGGCGAAACCAGTTTCGAAATGGACCTGGTCATGCGCTTCGACTACGGCCGCAGCGTGCCCTGGGTGGAACGGCTCGACCCACTGACCCTCAGCGCAGTCGCCGGCCCTGACCGGCTGATCCTGTGCAGCACCGTGCCCCCGCAAGCCCGCGACCACCATACCGGCTGCCGCTTTCGCGTCAGCACGGGCCAGCGCCAGGTCTTCAGCCTGCGCCACCAGCCCTCGCACTTGCCGGTGCAGCCCGACTGCGACATCGACCAAGCCTTGGCGAACACCTGCGAGCAATGGCAGGCCTTCGCCGACCGCTGCCCGCAGGTAGGGCCATATACCGCCCTGGTGCGCCGTTCGCTGCTCACCCTCAAGGCCATGACCTACGCCCCCACCGGCGGTATTGTCGCAGCCGTCACCACGTCGCTGCCCGAGCGTGTGGGTGGCGAGCGCAACTGGGACTACCGCTTCTGTTGGCTGCGCGACGCGACCATGACCCTGCTGGCCTTCATGAACCTTGGCTATTTCGACGAAGCCCAGGCTTGGCGCGAGTGGCTGCTGCGCTCGGTGGCCGGCAACCCCGAGCAGATGCAGATCATGTATGGCCTGGCCGGCGAGCGCGACCTGCAGGAGTACACCTTGCCGTGGCTGGCCGGTTATGAGCATTCACAGCCGGTGCGGGTGGGCAACGCCGCCTCGGCGCAGACGCAGCTGGACATCTATGGCGAACTGGCCGATGCGATGACCCAGGCGATCAAGGGCGGGTTGCCCCGCCACCCGCGCAGCGCCGCCATTTCGCGCTTAATACTGCCTTATGTCGAACGTATCTGGCGCGAGCCGGACGAAGGCATCTGGGAAATGCGCGGCGGCCGACAGCAGTTCGTGCACTCCAAAGTGATGGCCTGGGTCGCCTTCGACCGCGCCGCAGGGCTGGCCGACACCACAGAAGAAGGCCAAGAGCGCGGGCAGCATTATCGCCAGGTAGCTGACGAGATTCACCGCGAAGTGTGCGAGCGCGGCCTGGACGCCAGCGGCCGGTTCTTCGTCCAGGCCTATGGTTCGACCGAAATGGACGCCAGCCTGCTGCAGATCGCCCTGACCGGCTTCCTGCCGGCGGATGACCCACGCTTCATGCGCACCCTCGAACAGATCGAACAACGTCTGATGAAGAACGGCCTGCTGCTGCGCTATGACAGTGACAGCTGCAGCGACGGCCTGACGCCGGGAGAGGGCACCTTCCTGGTGTGTTCGTTCTGGCTGGCGGACGTTTATGTATTGCTGGGGCGCCAGGCCAAAGCCGAAGCGCTGTACCAACACCTGGCCGGCCTGTGCAACGACCTTGGCCTGCTGGCCGAACAGTACGACCCGGCCGGCCAGCGCATGCTCGGCAACTTCCCCCAGGCCTTCAGCCAGATAGGCATCATCAACACCGCGCTGAATCTGCACCGCGCACAGTGCCCGGCGCGCGACCGGGCGCGTTGTGGGTAGCGAATGAGTGGGGCGACTGCCTTGACCGGAGTAGACTAGGCCAAACACCCTTCGGCACGGAGCACACATGGGCATTCGCGGTACTGACCGGCAAATCGACAACATCGAGTTCAATGTCAGCGACATTTCACGGAGCAAGGCCTTCTATGGCAGCGTGTTTGGTTGGGCATTCACCGACTACGGGCCGACCTACACCGAGTTCAGTGACGGCCGGTTGACGGGTGGCTTCACCACGGGTGAGCCGGTGCGTCCGGGTGGGCCGCTGGTCATCTTGTACGCCGACGACCTGGAGGCCACGCAGCAGCGGATCGAAGCCGCCGGGGCGAAAATCAGCCGGGCGACCTTTGCCTTTCCCGGCGGGCGGCGTTTTCATTTCATTGACCCGGACGGTTATGAACTGGCGGTGTGGACGGCCCAAGCCTGATGGCCAATCACAAGATCGAAATCCGCCGACGCAATATCGAAAAAATCCTGCAAGCGGCGGAAAAGGTGTTTGCCGAGAAGGGCTATGGCGCCACCTCGATGGGGGATATCGCAGAGCAGGCTGAGTTGCCACGCTCCAACCTGCATTATTACTTCAGCACCAAGGACGAGCTGTTCCGCGCGGTGCTGCAGGACCTGCTGGATGTGTGGAAGCAGGACGCCCTGTGCTTCGAGAACTTCGACGATCCGCGTGTGGTGCTGACCAGCTACATCCGGGCGAAGATGGGCCATTCGCGCTCGCGGCCGCTGGGCTCGAAAATCTGGGCCGAAGAGATGCTGCACGGCGCGCCGGTGCTGGGGGTTAACCTCGACGAAAGCCTGGTGCCTTGGGCGAAGATGAAAGAAGCCAAGATCCGCAGCTGGGTGGAAGAGGGGCGCATCCTGCCGGTGGAGCCGTCGGCGCTGCTGTACATGATCTGGGCCTCGACCCAGCATTACGCCGACTTCGGTTACCAGGTGCAGTTGCTGAACGGCGGCGAGATGCTGTCGGACATGGCGTTCGAGAGTGCCGTGCAGACGGTGACCAGCGTGATCTTGCGGGGGATAGGGCTGGCGCCGTGAACCGGCGATGGAGGCCGCTGCGCGGCATTCGCGGGCTTGCCCGCTCCCACAGGTTCTGCGCTGTCCTCAGAAATGGCGCAGTCCTGTGGGAGCGGGCAAGCCCGCGAAGGGCTGCATGGCAGCCCCCATTGCTTCAACTGGCCTCGCGGTACGGGTTACGCGGATCCTGCGTCCAGTTCAGGTACGGCTTGCCGGTATCCTGTGCCTCCATTTCGATGCAGTTTTCCACCGGGCAGGTGATCTGGCACAGGTTGCAGCCTACGCATTCCTCTTCGATCACACTGTAGGCATGCGTGCCGTCAGCTTTCAGCGTGCTGGCAATCGCCTGGTGCGAGGTGTCCTCACACGCAATGTGGCAACGCCCGCAGCCAATGCACGCCTCCTGGTCAATGTGCGCCACCGACTTGTAGTTGATGTCCAGGTATTTCCAGTCGGTGGTATGGCCCACCGCCTGCCCGCGGAACGCCTCGATGTTGGGGTGCCCATGCTGGTCCATCCAGCGTGCCAGGCCGTCCTGCATGTCCTCGACGATACGGAAGCCATGTAGCATCGCTGCCGTGCACACCTGCACGGCGCCACTGCCCAAGGCCATGAACTCGGCGGCGTCACGCCAGTTGCCGATGCCGCCAATGCCACAAATCGGCAAGCCACGCGTTTCCGGGTCGCGGGCGATTTCCGCCACCATGTTCAAGGCAATCGGCTTCACTGCCGAACCGCAGTAACCACCATGGGTGCTCTGGTCTCCGACAATCGGGTGGGCCACCATGCGGTCCAGGTCGACGCTGGTGATGGAGTTGATGGTATTGATCAACGACACGGCATCGGCCCCGCCCCGGTGCGCGGCGCGGGCCGACTGGCGGATATCGGTGATGTTCGGCGTAAGCTTCACGATCACCGGCAGCGCGCAGTACGTCTTGCACCAGCGGGTGACCATTTCCACATATTCCGGTACCTGGCCAACGGCCGCCCCCATGCCCCGTTCCGGCATACCGTGCGGGCAACCGAAGTTCAACTCGATGCCATCGGCCCCGGTGGCTTCCACCAGCGGCAGGATGAACTTCCACGACTCCTCTATGCACGGCACCATCAGCGACACGATCAATGCGCGGTCGGGCCAGTCTTTCTTCACCTGGGTGATTTCGCGCAGGTTGATGTCCAGGGAGCGGTCGGTGATCAACTCGATATTGTTGATCCCCTGTACCTGACGGTTGGCACCATAGTGCGCCGAGTAGCGCGACGACACGTTGACCGCCGCAGGGTCTTCGCCCAGGGTCTTCCAGACCACGCCACCCCAGCCGGCCTCGAAGGCGCGGACCACGTTGTAGGCCTTGTCGGTTGGCGGTGCGGAGGCCAGCCAGAAGGGGTTGGGTGCCTTGATGCCGGCAAATACGATAGACAAGTCGGCCATTTACGCTGCCTCCACGTTGAGCATGAGTTGGGCATGGATGGCTTCGGCGGCCAGCTTGCCGTGTTGCACGGCCTGCACGGTAAGGTCCTGGCCCAGCGCGGTGCAGTCGCCGCCTGCGTATACGCCCGGTAGGCTGGTCTGCAGGTTTTCGTCAACGCGGATGCGCTCACCCTCGCGGGCCAGTTGCGCAGCCACCGGGTCGTGGAGGCTGGTGTCGTCGAAGCGCTGGCCAATGGCCTTGAAGATGGCGTCCGCGGTCAGCTCGAAGGTTTCGCCGGTATCGCGCAGGCGGCCTTCCGCCAACTCGGTGCGGGCAAAGCGCATGCCGCGGACCTTGCCGGCGTCATCCAGCAGCACGGTATCAGGGCGGGCCCAGGTGTGCAGGCGCACCTGATTGGCCTTGGCGATGTCCTGCTCGTGGCCGGTAGCGCCCATGTCTGCCTGACCACGGCGGTAAACCAGGTTGACGTCACGGGCACCCAGACGGCTCATTTGCACGGCCATGTCGATGGCCGTGTTGCCAGCACCGATCACCAGGCAGCGGTCGGCCAGCGGTAGCTGGCTCAGGTCATCGGCCTGGCGTAGCTCACGGATGTATTCGGTGGCGGCGAGCACGCCGGGGGCTTCCTCGTCGGGCAGGCCTAGCTGGCGCACGGCATTCAGGCCGAGGCCCAGGAACACCGCGTCGTACTGATCGCGCAGCTCGCCCAGGCTGAGGTTGTCACCCAAGCGCTGGCCATGGCGGACTTCGATACCGCCAATGCCCAACAAGAAATCCACCTCCCGCTGGGCATAGTCGTCTACCAGCTTGTAGCGGGCGATACCGTACTCGTTGAGGCCGCCGGCTTTGTCGCAGGCCTCGAACACCACCACGTCATGCCCGTGCATGGCCAGGCGGTGCGCGCAGGACAGCCCTGCCGGGCCGGCGCCGACCACGGCGATACGCTTGCCGGTGGCTGCCGAGCGCTTGAACGGGTGTGCGCTGAACTGGGCGTTGTCCAGGGCGTAACGCTGCAGCTGGCCGATCAGCACCGGCGCGCATTCCTGGGCGTTGTTGCGCACGCAGGCTTGCTGGCAGAGGATTTCGGTGGGGCACACGCGGGCGCAACTACCGCCAAGGATGTTGGCCGAAAGAATGCGTTCGGCGGCGCCTTGCAGGTTTTCGTCACTGATGCGGTGTATGAACGAGGGGATGTCAATCTCGCTAGGGCAAGCGTTGACGCAGGGGGCGTCGTAGCAGTACAGGCAGCGTGCACTTTCCAGGGCAGCCTGGCGCGCGGTGAGGGGTGGGGCCAGATCGCTGAAGCGCTCGGCCAACTGGTCGGCGCCGGCCCGGGGGCGCGGCAAATGGTTCAGGGCGTCGATCACGGTTGTAGCCTCTCTATTTTTATGGTGCAGGCGACAGGTATTGCGGTGGATTCTGGGGGCGCTGCGCGGCCCATTGCGACGCAAGGCCGCTCCCACAGGCGATCGCGCTCCTTGTGGGAGCGGCCTTGCGTCGCGATGGGCTGCACTGCAGCCCCAATGGTTTCAGCGCTGAACTGGCATCGGCCGCTGATGCTCGGCCCGGCGCCCCAGCACTTCATACACCGACGGGTACGCCGGCCGTTCCACATACCGCCCCGCGCCCGGTTCGGCGCGCAGGTCGCCATCGGCCCAGAGCACCTTGCCCTGGCTGATGGTGTGGCTTGGGATGCCGCGCACGGTGCGGCCTTCGAAAATGTTGAAGTCCACCTGCTGGTGGTGGGTTTGGGCAGAGATGGTGCGGGTGCCCTGCGGGTCCCACAGCACCAGGTCGGCATCGGCACCCACGCGTATAGCGCCCTTGCGCGGGAACAGGTTGAAGATTTTCGCCGTGTTGGTGGAGGTCAGCGCGACGAATTCGTGCATCGACAGTCGCCCGCTGTTGACCCCGGCATCCCACAGTACCGCCATGCGGTCTTCGATGCCGGCGGTGCCATTGGGGATGCGGCTGAAGTCGTCGCGGCCCATGGCTTTCTGCTCGGCGCAGAAGCAGCAGTGGTCGGTGGCGGTGGTGTGCAGGTTGCCCGACTGCAAGCCGCGCCACAGCGCCTCCTGGTGCTCGCGTGGGCGGAACGGCGGGCTCATCACATAACCGGCGGCGGTGGCCCAGTCCGGGTCACGGTAGACGCTGTCATCCAGCAGCAGGTGGCCGGGCAGCACCTCCCCATACACCGGCTGGCCCTTGCCTCGGGCATAGGCAATTTCATCCAGTGCCTCGCGGCTGGAAATGTGCACCAGGTACAACGGCGTGCCGAGGGTTTCGGCAATGCGGATGGCGCGGCTGGCCGCTTCGCCTTCAACCTGCGAGGGGCGCGACAGCGGGTGGGCTTCCGGCCCGGTCATGCCCTGGGCGAGCAGTTTTTTCTGCAGGTGGTACACCAGCTCGCCGTTCTCGGCATGCACGGTGGGCACCGCGCCCAGTTGCAGGCAACGCTCGAAGCTGGCCACCAGGGTATCGTCGGCGGCCATGATCGCATTCTTGTAGGCCATGAAATGCTTGAAGCTGTTCACCCCGTGCTTGGCCACCAGCTCGCCCATCTCTTCGGCCACCTGCTCGCTCCACCAGGTGATGGCGACGTGGAAGCCATAGTCGCTGGCGCTTTTCTGCGCCCAGCCACGCCAGGTGTGGAAGGCCTCCAGCAACGATTGCTGCGGGTTGGGTATGACGAAGTCGATGATAGAGGTGGTGCCGCCTGCCAGGCCCGCAGCGGTGCCACTGAAGAAGTCCTCGCTGGCCACGGTGCCCATGAACGGCAACTGCATGTGGGTGTGTGGGTCGATGCCGCCGGGCATCAGGTACTGGCCGCTGCCGTCGAGGATCTTGCAGTCGGTGGGTGGTTCGAGGTTTTGCCCGATGGCTCGGATCAGGCCATCGGCACACAGGACATCGGCGGGGTAACTCTCTTCGTGGGTAACCACGGTGGCGCCACGGATCAACAGGGACATGCCGTTTTCCTCGCAGGCTGACCGGTCTTGGCCGGTTCTTTGCATTGTCATGGATGCAGGGCGGGCAGGGCGGTCAATCCTGTCAGGCCTGACAAGATTCGAGGCTAGATGCTGATTCTTGATTCAGCAAGAAAATTTTCCCATTAATTTTGTGGTTTTTAAGTAGCTGATATTCAAGGGTTAAATTCAGTGAGCGTACGCAGGACGGGGCTTTCAGGCTATTTGACTGGCTTGACAAGATGAAAATCTGGTCGAGATTTCTAAGCACATTCCGCGTGCGAACTCCGGTCATCGAATCAGCCTGATGAGCGAAAAATAGAAGAAAAACTGGAGAAGGGCCTATGCAACAGAGCAGATCGGAAGTGGTCGAGCAAGATGGCCTGTTCGAGCTGTCCGAGGGCAGCGATGTTCTCGACAGCCCGCGCTACAACCCTGACATTGCACCGACCAAGGTGCACCAGCGTACCTGGAACAAATGGCACATCACCGCCCTGTGGGTGGGCATGTCCATCTGCGTACCCACCTACACCCTCGGCGGCGTGCTCACGGCCTACTTCGGCCTCAGCGTTGGCGAAGCGCTGCTGGCGATCTTGCTGGCCAACGTTATCGTGTTGATACCGCTTACCCTCAATGCCTTTCCCGGTACCAAGTACGGCATCCCGTTTCCGGTGTTGCTGCGTTCGTCGTTCGGCATTCTCGGCTCCAACGTACCGTGCCTGATCCGCGCGGTGGTGGCCTGTGGTTGGTTCGGTATCCAGACCATGTTCGGCGGGCTGGCCATTCACCTGTTCCTGGGTTCGGTGTTCGACGGCTGGAAGGCGCTGGGTGGGACAGGCGAGGTGATTGGCTTCATGATCTTCTGGTGCCTGAACCTGTGGGTGGTGCTGCGCGGAGCCGAGTCGATCAAGTGGCTGGAAACGCTGTCGGCACCGCTGCTGGTCGCAGTGGGCGTCGGTCTGTTGTTCTGGGCCTTGCCCCATATGTCGATGTCCGAACTGCTGGCACAGCCGCCCAAGCGCCCGGAAGGGGCGAGCGTGGTCAGTTACTTCTGCGCGGGGCTCACGGCCATGGTCGGCTTCTGGGCCACATTGTCGCTGAACATTCCCGACTTCAGCCGCTACGCCCGCAGCCAGAAGGACCAGATTCTCGGGCAGATCTTCGGCCTGCCGCTGACCATGTTCCTGTTCGCGGCGCTGGGTGTGGTACTGACCGCCGCGTCGGCGTCGCTGGTGGGCGAGACGGTGTCCGACCCGGTCAGCCTGATCGGCAAGATTCAAAGCCCGTTCTGGGTGGCCCTGGCCATGGCGCTGATCGTGATCGCCACGCTGTCGACCAACACTGCGGCGAACATCGTGTCGCCGACCAATGACTTCCAGAACATTGCCCCACGCCTGATTGGGCGAAGCCGCGCGATATGGCTGACCGGCTTCATCGGCCTGGCACTGATGGGCCATGAGCTGCTGAAGAAGCTGGGCCTGATTGTCTCCGACCTTAGCCTGGAGAGCGTGTATTCCAACTGGCTGCTGGGCTATTCCAGCTTGTTGGGGCCCATTGCCGGCATCATGGCGGTGGACTACTTCCTGATCCGCCGGCAGAAGCTGGACCTGGCCGGGCTATACCGCGACGACGTGTATCCCGCGTGGAACTGGGCCGGTTTTGCCGCCTTCGCCTTGCCGGTAGGGCTGACGGTAATGGCGATTGGCAACAGCAGTTTCAGCTGGTTCTACGACTACGGCTGGTTCACCGGCTCGTTGCTGGGCGGTGCACTGTACTACGTGCTTGGCGGTATGGCGGTACGCAGTCCTGTGGTAGCGGGTGTGCCCGCGAAGCGTCCTGAACAGACAACAAAAAAAGCCTGAAGGAGAAACCCGTGACCCCCGTCAAAGAGATCCTGAAGACCAACGCCCATCACGTCGACAGTACCCGCCTGTGGCAATCGCTGATGGACCTGGCCCGGCTCGGCGCCACCGCCAAGGGCGGCGTCTGCCGCCTGGCCTTGACCGACCTCGACCGCCAGGCCCGCGATCTGTTCGTGCAGTGGTGCGAGGCGGCCGGTTGCTCGGTCAGCATCGACGCCGTCGGCAACATATTCGCCCGCCGCCCGGGCCGTAACCCCAAGCTGCCGCCGGTGATGACCGGCAGTCATATCGACACCCAGCCCACCGGCGGCAAGTTCGATGGCTGCTTCGGGGTGATGGCCGGGCTGGAGGTGATCCGCACCCTCAACGACCTGGGCGTGGAAACCGAAGCGCCGCTCGAAGTGGTGGTGTGGACCAACGAAGAAGGTTCGCGTTTTGCGCCGTGCATGATGGGTTCAGGGGTGTTCGCCAGTAAGTTCACCCTGGAAGAAACCCTGGCCAAGCGCGATGCCCAGGGTGTCAGCGTTGGCGAAGCGTTGAACGCCATTGGTTACGCCGGTCCGCGTGCAGTGTCGGGGCACCCTGTGGGGGCGTATTTCGAGGCGCATATCGAGCAGGGGCCTATCCTTGAGGACCAGGCCAAGACCATCGGCGTGGTCCTCGGCGCCCTGGGCCAGAAGTGGTTCGACCTGACCCTGCGCGGTGTTGAAGCCCATGCCGGCCCTACGCCCATGCACCTGCGCAAGGACGCCCTGGTAGGGGCAGCCGCTGTGGTGGAGGCGGTCAACCGCACGGCGCTTGCCCACCAGCCGCACGCGTGTGGCACGGTGGGCTGCCTTCAGGCGTACCCGGGGTCGCGTAACGTGATCCCGGGCGAAGTGCGCATGACCCTGGACTTCCGCCACCTCGAGGGCGAGCAGTTGAATGCGATGATTGCCGATGTGCGCGAGGTGATCGAGGCGACCTGTACCAAGCATGGTCTGAACCATGAGCTGGTGCCCACGGCCGACTTCCCGGCACTTTACTTCGACAAAGGCTGTGTCGACGCCGTGCGCGAATCGGCCAAGGCATTGGGCCTGCCGCACATGGACATCGTCAGTGGCGCGGGGCATGACGCCATCTTCTTGGCCGAGCTGGGGCCGGCGGGGATGATTTTCGTGCCGTGCGAAAACGGCATCAGCCATAACGAAATCGAGAACGCCACGCCTGATGACCTGGCGGCGGGCTGCGCGGTGTTGCTGCGGGCGATGCTGGCGGCGTCGGAGGCAATTGCCAGCGGGCGACTGGCGGCCTAACCACTGGCCTCAAGACGGCCGTTACGGCCAAGGTGATAGCGCTGCAGGTCCTGCGCCAGGGTCAACTGCCCGCTGTAATGGGCGAGGGCCTCGTCGCGCAGGTTGTCGATGTGCGGGCTGCGCCGTGGGTCGTTCTGGTAGCGGGCGCTGAAATGCGTCAGTACCAGGTTGCGCACGCCAGCGGCCTCGGCAAAGCGTGCCACTTCAGCGGCGGTGCTGTGGCCGAACGTGCCCCCGGTGCGTTCGACCACCGCCTGGGTGAAGGTGGCTTCGTGCACCAGTACATCCGCACCCCTGGCGACGGCTGCCAGCAGTTCTGGTTTGTCGTTGTCCCCGCACACGATCACCCGCTGTGGCGGACGCGAAGGCCGCAGGTAGTCGTTGCCGTTCAGTAGTTGCCGGTTGTACTTCACGGTCAACCCCTTGGCCAGCTCACCCCACAGCGGACCACGCGGTATGCCCTCGGCGTCCAGGCGCTGGATGTCCAGGCGTGGCTCAGGGTTGGTTTCGGTGAATACGAAACCCACGCTGGGCACCCGGTGCGACAGTTGCACGGTGGTTACCTGCAGGGTCTCGCTGCGCCATGTGCTCAACGTTTCCACGGGCAGCAGGCGCAGCTCGAACGGCAGGAAGGTATCGCTGGCAAGCAGGCCCTGGCGTACCCAGTCGTGCAGTGCGGCGGGCAGGATCACTTCCAGCGGCTGGGTGCGCCCGCTCATGCCCGCGCTGGCCAACAGGCCGGGCAGGCCGAAGCAATGGTCACCATGCACGTGGGTGATGAAGATCGCGCGCAGGTCGCGGATCGAAAGCGGGGTGTGTAGCAGCCGGTGCTGGGTGCCTTCGCCACAATCGACCAGATACCAGTGGCTGCCACTGGCTTCGATCACGGCAGTGGCGCTGACATTGCGTGCCTTGGTGGGCACCCCGGCGGAGGTGCCGAGGAACAGCAGGTCCATGCTCAGGCTCCTGTTTCAGGCCAGAAGCGGCCAAGGTGATACGGGGCGCACACCTTAGCCGGATTGCCGCCCGCCGTCGACGGCCTGCTAGTTACCCTGTCGCCAGATGAGCTTGCTGGTGTCATAACCTTGCTCCCGGGCGATTGTCAGCAGTTGCTCGCGCTGCTGGTCGGTGACTGCTGGCGTGCGCGAAAGCAGCCACAGGTACTCCCGGTTGGGGTGGCCGACCAGTGCCACGCGGTAGTCCTTGTCGTGGTACAGCACCCAGTACTCGCCCTTGGTCAGGCCCGGTGCCAGGCGGCTGAACCAGTTGTCGAAGCGCACCCACAGCTTGTCGGTGCTGCCTGGCTGCTGGAGCTCGGCAATACCCTTGGCTTCATTCCACTGGCCGTCCTTTTCCTGGCAGCGGTTGGTTACATCGATACGGCCGTCCTCGCGCAAGCCGTAGCGCGCCTCGGACTTCACACAGTTGCGCTGGAAGAACATCGGCAGCCGCGCCAGTTCGTACCAGGTACCCTGATAGCGTTGCAGGTCCACCTGCTGGGTACGCGGCGGTGCCGGGTGATCGTTGCCGGCGCAGCCGAGCAGGGCCAGGGTCATGCAAGAAAACAGCAGTGTAGTGCGCAGCACCATGGGTGACCTCCTTGGAGCGGATGGGGCGTACCTGAGTTTCGACGCCTGTGTGGGGAAAAAGTTGTAGGTGGTTTTGCCTGCGGTGAAACCCGTGCAGGAGCGGGTTTACCCGCGAAAGGGCCCGCACGGGTCCGTACAGGCCTGCCTCACAGCCAGTACGTCACCGCCCACCAACCCAACCCGCCCATCACCACGGTATAGGGCAGCGCCATCCACACCATCCGCCCATACGACAGCCGGATCAGCGGCGCAATGGCCGAGGTCAACAGGAACAGGAACGCCGCCTGCCCGTTCGGCGTCGCCACGCTTGGCAGGTTGGTGCCGGTGTTGATGGCCACTGCCAGTGTTTCGAAATGCTCGCGGCTCATGCTGCCATCGAGAAATGCCTGCTTCACTTCGGTGATGTAGATGGTGGCAACGAACACATTGTCGCTGATCGCCGACAGCAAGCCGTTGGCCAGATACAGCATGCCCGGTTGCTGTTCGGCCGGCAGCGTCAGCACCCAGTTGATCAATGGGTTGAACAGTTGCTGCTGATGAATCATCGCGACCACGGCGAAGAACACCACCAACAGCGACGTGAATGGCAGGGCCTCCTGGAAGGCACGGCCCAGGCGGTGCTCGTCGGTGATGCCAGTGAAGGCCGTGATCAGTACGATCACCATCAGACCGATCAGGCCGACCTCGGCCACATGCAGCCCCAGGCAGATGATCAGGATCAGTGCAGCGAGCCCTTGTACCCACAGCGCGATGCGCTGGGCCTGGGTACGCGCGGCATCGTCTTCGACCGCATAGGCGGTCAGCACCTGGCGCACCGGTTCGGGCATCAACGTGCCGTAGCCGAAAAGGCGCACCTTTTCCAGCAGTACGCATGTCACCAGACCGGCACCCAGCACTGGCAGCGATACGGGCGCCACCTTGAAGAAGAAATCGACGAAGTGCCAACTCATCTCGTGGCCGATCAGCAGGTTCTGCGGTTCGCCCACCAACGTGCAAACGCCGCCCAGGGCGGTACCCACAGCGCCATGCATCAGCAGGCTGCGCAGGAAGGCGCGGAACTGGTCGAGGTCTTCACGGTGCAGGTGAGCGACTTGCTGGTCGCTCTCCAGTGCGCTCTCCTCGCGCGGATTGGCCCCGGACGCGACGCGGTGGTACACCGCGTAGAAGCCGACCGCAGCGCTGATGATCACCGCCGTGACGGTGAGTGCATCGAGAAACGCGGAAAGGAACGCCGACAGCACGCAAAACAGCAACGACAGAATGGCTTTTGAGCGCACCCCAAGCAAAATGCGTGAGAACAGGAACAGCAGCAGTTCCTTCATGAAGTGGATGCCGGCGACCATGAACATCAGCAGCAGGATGACCGGGAAGTTGTGCTGCAGTTCCTCGTACAGCGCCTGGGGCGTGGTCATCTGCAACAGCATGGCTTCGATCAGCAACAAGCCACCGGGCATCAACGGGTAGCACTTCAGGGCCATAGCCAAGGTGAAGATGAATTCGAGCACCAGTGCCCAGCCGGTCGCAACCGGGCCAATGGTTACCAACAACAGCGGGTTGAGCACCAGAAACAGGCAGATGACCACCTTGTACCAAATCGGCGACTTGCCCAGAAAACCGTGGGCGATTGCGCCGGTCAGGGGGCGTGACATAAATATGTATCCTTATAATTCAGCGATGGCGCACGGTGCCGGATCTGCGCGTCTTAGGCAAGGCGCACAGTCCCGTTTTTGGCACAAGTACGGTCATTGGGCTGGGTTACCATCGCTGCCATGAGCCTTTCACCCACAGGAGTGCAGCCCGTGACCGAGTACAGTGCATTCAAGGTCGAACTGACCGACAGCATCGCCCACGTTCAGATCAATCGCCCGGAGAAGGTCAACGCGATGAACGCGGCTTTCTGGGAAGAGATCATCGACATCTTCCAGTGGATCGATGACACCGATGCCGTGCGTGCTGTGGTGATCAGCGGTGCCGGCAAGCATTTCTCCGCCGGTATCGACCTGATGATGCTGGCTTCGCTGGCCGGCCAGATGGGCAAGGACGTGGGCCGTAATGCACGCTTCCTGCGCAAGACCATCCAGCGGCTGCAGGCCTCGTTCACCGCTGTAGACACGTGCCGCAAGCCGGTACTGGCGGCGGTTCAGGGCTATTGCATCGGCGGCGCCATCGACCTCATCTCGGCGTGCGACATGCGCTACTGCAGCAGTGACGCGCAGTTCTCGATCAAGGAGATCGACATGGGCATGGCTGCCGATGTCGGCACATTGCAACGTTTGCCACGCATCATCGGCGACGGCATCATGCGTGAGCTGGCATTTACCGGCCGCAATGTCGAGGCGGACGAGGCGCTGCGTATCGGCCTGGTCAACCGAGTCTATGATGATCAGGCCGCACTGATGGACGGCGTCTTTGCCATCGCCCGCGAAATTGCCGCAAAATCGCCGATCGCTGTGGCCGGCACCAAGGAAATGCTCAGCTACATGCGTGACCATCGTATCGACGATGGCCTGGACTACATTGCCACCTGGAACGCCGCAATGCTGCAGTCCGAAGACCTGCGCGTGGCTGTGGCGGCGCACATGAGCAAACAGAAACCGACGTTCGCCGACTGATCGGGCCGGGGGACGCGCAGTAAAGGAACCCCCGAGATGTCAGCACGCTGGACTACCGCAGTACTCGACCCACAGATGATCGGGGGGCTGGCCGTGGCCCGCAGCCCTGAAGGGTTTCTGGTGGACGCCAACGGCGCGCTGTTCCCCCGCGACTGGCTCAAGCGCCAGGACCTCGACGTGCTGTGCGAACACGGCATCGGCCACTTTGACGGCCAGCCGGTATTTTTGCTGGAACTGCGCAGCGCCACCGATGTGCCCGGCTGCAGCTGGCGCGGCCTGCGTGCGTTCATGCTCGAAGGCGACTTCGACACCTACAAGGTGCTGGGCTATGCCGCACAAATCGGCACCTGGGCCCGCGAGCATCGCTTCTGCGGCAGTTGCGGCCAGGCGATGACGCAAATTCGCTGGGAGCGGGCGATGTACTGCCAGCCCTGCGACCTGCGCAGCTATCCGCGCATTTCACCCAGCATGATCGTGCTGGTGACCCGCGGCGATGAAATCCTGCTGGCGCGTTCGCCGCGCTTCGTCACCGGGGTGTACAGCACCTTGGCAGGTTTTGCCGAACCGGGTGAATCGGCCGAAGACTGCCTGGTGCGCGAAGTGCGCGAAGAAGTGGCGGTGGAGGTGCAGAACATCCAGTACGTCGGCAGCCAGTGCTGGCCGTTTCCGCATTCGATGATGCTCGGTTTTCATGCCGAGTACGCCGGTGGCGAGATTGTCATGCAGCCGGACGAGATCGAGGACGCCAAGTGGTTCAGCGTCCACGACCTGCCGCCGCTGCCGGCCGGGCGGTCCATTGCCCGGTACCTGATCGACCTGTATGTAGCCAGGCGCCTAGGGTTGCCCGAACCAGTGTTGCCACGCTAAGCGCACGGTCAACGCCAGCACCACGGTGATGAACACCGGGCGGATGAACTTGCTGCCACCGCTGATTGCCGTGCGTGCGCCGAAAAAGGCGCCGACCATCACCGACAGGCCCATGCATAGGCCAACGATGTAGTCCACCTGCCCGGAAATGATGAACACCGTCAGCGCCGCGATGTTGCTGACGAAGTTCATGCTGCGCGCCACGCCGCTGGCGCGTACCAGGTCGATGGGGTACAGCAGCAGGGTACTGACGGTCCAGAACGCCCCGGTACCCGGGCCGGCCACGCCGTCGTAGAAGCCCAGGGTGAAGCCTTGCGGCACTTGCCACTTCTTCTTGATTGGCGCATCGGCATCCAGCGGTGCCTTGGGCGTGCCGCCGAACAACAGGTAGATGCCACAGGCGAAGACGACCACCGGCAGCATCTTGTTCAGCCATTCAGCTGGCATGTAGTGGGCGATGACAGCGCCGAGCAACGCCCCGGCCAGGGTGGCGAACAATGCCGGGCGCCACTGCGCCGGATGGAACAGCTTGCGTTTGTAGTAAGTGAAACTTGCGGTGGCCGAGCCGAAGGTGGAACTGAGCTTGTTGGTGCCCAGCACCAGATGCGGTGGCATGCCGGCCGTGAGCAGGGCCGGAGTGGTGAGCAGGCCCCCGCCACCGGCGATGGCGTCGATGAATCCGGCGACGAAGGCGACCAGCGCCAGGATGAGCAGGGTCAGGGGTTCTACGGTGAGTTCGAAGGGCATGGGGTTTGGGCGCAGGGAGAAAGGCAAAAGGTGAGCAAAGGTCGCTCTGAAGGCTGAGATGGTAATACTCACCGGTTAGGCTTGCCAGTGCCAGGTGTTTGCGAGATTGCCCTTGCGCTTTAACCTCTGGCAGTTCACTTGGTTTGACCCCTCACGTTCGATTGTTCGGGCTGAAATGAAAAATTCGCAGGGGGTGATGGTAGCTTATGAATGACGACTGCCTCTTCTGGAGGGGTATATACTTTTTCAATGCGTTTTGCGGTTTTATTGATCTTCCTCATGTAAATGGTGGTTATGTTATCTGCTTGCGCCTCATCGTTGAGCAGATACCTGGCATCGTTATTAGGCTCCCAATTTTCTAGCGTCTCTTTGTATTTGATTAGGTTTGCAGCTTTCTCTAAATGTTTTCCTTGGGTGTGTGGGCTATCATACCACTTGGGGAATTTGGCCAGTGCAGGGAAGGTTTCAGTAGCCTTGACAGCATCGTTGTAGTACGGGTTTTCATTGTTCGGTGAGAGCGTCGAGGTGTCGCGTTTTATCTTGAAGAAATCCAAAATTCTCCTCAGCATCTGGCCGGATGGGTCCAGATTGTTCGTTGGGTCGCCCTCGCAATAGGCATATGCATTTCGCCCCCCCTTGCCAAAAGGGCTGAGGTTGTCAGGCGAATAAAAGCGCATGAGATAAGGGCTATATGCACGGTGGCCGTTGCCAAGGAGGTACAGTTTCGTGAAGCGATCACAACGTTGCCCGGTGTATCCCAGGATATGCTCAATGTGGCTGTGCCCATAAGCGCTGTAGGTCAGACTTTGAATGCGGTCACGATGTATGCTGTTGGTTATGGAGTTCTGCGCATTTACTGCCGTTATCAGCGTTTCGGCAGCGCGCTCCGCGAGTGGAGTGCCTGTGGCTGAAAACAGTGTAATAGATTGGTTGATGCCAACTGCTGTTGATAACTGGTCGATATTATAGAATAAGTGCTGCTTTAGGTTCTGTTGCATGATCAGCCTGCCGGCAATGTAATGTATTGATGCTACCTTCGGATAATTTAGCCATGCGTGCAACTGGTATATTTGCCAGTTGCATGCAGGCACTCTATATGTGTTGCCAGTGCCGGCCCTTTCGCGGGCAAGCCCGCTCCTACGAAGATGGCGTAATCCCGGATCGGGTTTACCCGCGAAAGGGCCGGTACTGGCGAAAACATCAACTACGGATAAACGCCAGCAAATCCGCATTGATCACATCGGCATGGGTGGTGGGCATGCCATGCGGGTAGCCTTTGTAGGTTTTCAGCGTGCCATTGGGCAGCAGCTTGGCCGACAGTACCCCGGAGTTTTCATAGGGCACGATCTGGTCATCGTCGCCGTGCATCACCAGCACCGGCTGCTTGATGCCCTTCAGGTCCTCGGTGAAATCGGTCTGGGAAAACGCCACGATGCCATCGTAATGGGCCTTTGCACTGCCGATCATGCCTTGGCGCCACCAGTTGCCAATGATGCCTTCGCTGGCTTCGACCCCTGGGCGGTTGTAGCCGTAGAACGGCCCTGCTGGCACATCCCGGTAGAACTGCGCCCGGTTGCTGGCAACCTGGGCCTGGAAGCCGTCGAATACCGACTTGGGCAGGCCACCGGGGTTGCCGGGGGTTTGTACCATCAAGGGGGGTACGGCCGCGATCAGCACGGCCTTGGCCACCTTGTCTTCAGGGTACCGGGCCATGTAGCGCACCACCTCGCCGCCGCCGGTCGAGTGGCCGACATGCACGGCACCCTGGGTGCCCAGGTGGGCGACCACGGCGGCTACATCGTCGGCATAGTGGTCCATGTCGTGGCCGTCCCATACCTGGCTGGAGCGGCCATGGCCTCGCCGGTCGTGGGCGACCACCCGGTAGCCTTCAGCGAGGAAGAACAGCATCTGCGCGTCCCAGTCATCGGCACTGAGCGGCCAGCCGTGGTGGAAGTGGATCACCGGCGCATCGCGCAGGCCCCAGTCCTTGTAGAAGATCTGTACGCCGTCCTTCGTGGTTACATAGCTCATGGTCGTGTCTCCTGAGTGCAGGAAGCGAAGGGAGCTATTGAGAATAGGAGGGATTTTGGCGGGTATCAGGAAGTTGTGTTGCCTGTGTGGGCCTCTTCGCGGGTGAACCCGCTCCTACAGGGATCTCATGGATTTTGAATGCGCAGGAGCGGGTTCACCCGCGAAGAGGCCCGCACAAGCAACACTCATGTCCTTCAGACACGGTCGCGCATGCGGTACCAGGCCTTTGCCGCAGCTTCCAATGGCGCAGCCAGCAGGTCGCCGCCGGGGAAGCGGCCGTTTTCGATGCCTTGGTACAGCGCCAACAGGTCTTCATCGCCGAGAATGGCATCGCTGACCGCACGCGCCGCCGCCAGGGTCGGCAGAACGCCATGGCCGGAGAAACCCTGCAGCCAGTAGCGCTGGCCCTCGCGGCCGACGTCCGGGGTGCGCTTGATGCTGCAATCGATGTGGCCGCCCCAGGCATAGTCGATGGCCACCCCGGCCAGTTGCGGGAATACCCGCTCCAGGTACGGGCGGGTGGCGCTGGCGACGTCCTTGGGAATGCCGCCCAGGTAAGTGCAGCCACCGCCGAACAGCAGGCGGTGGTCCGGGGTCAGGCGGAAGTAGTCGGGTACGAACTGGTTGTCGATCACGCAACTGTTGCGAGGTAGTAACGAATGGGCGAAGTCGGCATCCAGAGGCGCAGTGGCTACCTGGTAGGAACCGACGGGCAACAGGCAGCGCGACAGGCCGCGGTCAAGGCGGTCGATGTAGGCGTTGCAGGCCAGCACCAACACCTGGCAGTGAACTTCGCCACGGTCGGTGCGGGCGACATAGCCGTCGCGAGCCTGCTGGTAGCTGAGCACCTGGCTCTGTTCGTAGATTCGCCCGCCAGCAGCCTCGATGGTACTGGCCAGGCCCTGCGCCAGTTTCAGTGGGTTGAGGTGGGCGCCTTTGGCATCGTACAGCGCGGCCTGGTAGCGCGGGCTGTCGATCCATTGCGGCAACTCGTCACGGCCGATCAGGCGCAGGGCGCCGTAACCCCATTTATGCTCGGCATCATGCAGCGCCTCTTCGAGCATTTTCACCCGGCGTGGCAATACTGCAGTCCACAGGCTGCCCTGCCGGTAGTCGATGTCGAAACCGTGGCGTTGGGGCAGCTCGCGCATCTCGTCGGCAGCCCAGCACATGCTGGCCCACAGCCGTTGGGTACGTTCGATGCCAAGGGCCTGCTCCAGCGGCGGCATGTCGCACGACCAGCCCAACAGCGCCTGGCCACCGTTGCGACCGGAGGCCGCCCAGGCAACCCGGCTGGCTTCCAGCAGCGTTACGCGTTTGCCGGCCTCGGTCAGGCGCAGGGCAGTATGCAGGCCGCTGAAACCGGCACCGATGATCAGTACGTCGGTGTCGTGGGGGCCTTGCAGGGTAGGGCGTAACGGGATGTTGGCGGGGTAGGTCTGGGCGTAGTAACTGGCGACGTGCTGGGCGGATTGTTTGAACATGCCGGGCTTCCGTGAAAATTATTATGTTTATTTTCATGAAAAGTTAGCAGTTAAATTTCATGTTGCCAATGTGTTGGTCGGGGTTTGTGGTTTGCCTGTGGTTAATGTGTTGCCTGGGCTGGCCTCTTCGCGGGTGAACCCGCTCCTACAGGGGGGCTTGCTTTTTCCGCGCCTGCCGTGGCTTGCTCGGAGTTGCCTTGTTTCCAGCCGCTTTGCTTTTGCCACCTCCACCGCGACGTTTCTTCTTCCAGGACGGCGCCGCCCCGGCCGCTGGCCCGCTGATGGTCATGCGCATGCCGCTGCAACGCTCTACCAGCTTGCCCATCCACGCCGACTGCCGGGCGACGAACTCTTCCAGGGTCATCTCGCCGCTTTGCACCATGTCCAGCGCCTGCTCCCAGATTGCCGTGGTGCCGGGGTCGGCGATGGCCCGGGGAACGGCGTCGATCAGGCTGAAGGCCGCAGGTGTGGCCGACAGCGCCTTGCCGTTCTTTACCAGGTAACCGCGGTCGAGCAGGCCCTGGATAATGCTGGCGCGGGTGGCCTCGGTGCCGATGCCGGTGGTTTCCTTGAGCTTCTGCTTCAGCCGAGGGTCATCCACCAGCTTGGCCACGTTCTTCATCGCTTTGATCAGGTCGCCTTCGGTAAACGGCTTGGGTGGCTGGGTCCACAGGTCTTTCAACTGCAGGCCGTGTACGTTGCAGTCCTGGCCTTCGCGCAGCGCTGGCAACACCTGGGCCGGGGGTGCCTCGCGGCCTTTGGCCGGGGTCAGCGCTTCGGGCAAGGCGCGGCGCCAGCCCGGCTCGACGATCTGTTTGCCCACAGCACGCAGCGCATGACCTGCGCAGTCGAAGTCGGCCTGGGTGCGGTCGTATTCATGGTTGGGCAGGAACTGCGCCAGATAGCGGGCGCGGATCAGGGTATACACGGCCTTGTGTTTGGCCGGCAGGCGCGAGGGGTCGCTGGCGGCGACGGTGGGAATGATGCCATGGTGAGCGCTGACTTTGGCGTCGTTCCACGCCCGCGATCGGCGTTGCGGCTCCAGGTAGGGCTGCAGCGGCGCCAGGCTGGCATCGGCCCGTTGCAGGGCGGCGAGGATGGCGGGTGCCTCGACGTGCTGGCTTTGTGGCAAATAGCCGCAATCGCTGCGCGGGTAGGTGATCAGTTTGTGGGTTTCGTACAGTGCCTGGGCAATGTCGAGGGTTTCCTGGGCGCCGAGGCCGAACTTTTTCGAGCACAGCTCCTGCAGGGTGCCAAGGTCGAAGGGCAGCGGTGCTGCTTCGCGCACACGCTCGGTCGCTACCTTTACCGCTCGGGCAGTGCCGGCATGGCCGATGTCGGTGGCGGCCTGCTGTGCCAGGCCTTGCTTCAGGCAGCGGCCTTGGTCATCGCAGGCGTCTTCGGGGGCGCGCCATTGGGCATTGAAGCGTTGGCCGGCGTGTTCCAGTTGCACCTCGATGGCCCAGAACGGCACCGGCACGAAGTCGGCGATGCTGCGATCGCGGTCGACCACCAGGCGCAAGGTCGGCGTTTGCACGCGGCCTACCGGCAGCACACCCTGGTAGCCGGATTGGCGGCCCAGCAAGGTGAACAGCCGGCTCATGTTCATGCCGATCAGCCAGTCGGCGCGCGAACGCCCCAGCGCCGAGTGGTACAGGTTGAACGTCTCGTGGCCTGGCAGCAGGCGCGCCAGGGCCTTGCGGATGGAGGCGTCATCCAGCGCCGACAGCCACAGGCGCTGCACCGGGCCCCGGTAGCGGCAATGCTCGACCAGCTCGCGGGCAATCATTTCGCCTTCGCGGTCGGCGTCGGTGGCAATCACCAGTTCCCGCGCTTCACCGAGCAGGCGCTTGACCGCCTTGAACTGGCTGGCGGTCTTGGGCTTTACCAGCATCTTCCATTTGTCTGGAATGATCGGCAGGTCGGCCAGGTTCCAGCGCTTGTAACGTTCGTCGTAGCTGTCGGGCGGTGCGGTTTCCAGCAGGTGGCCGATGCACCAGGTGACGCAGATGTCGGTGCCTTGCCAGCAGCCGTCGCCTTTGCGGTTGGCGCCGAGCACTTTGGCGATGTCTTTTGCCTGGGAGGGTTTTTCACAGAGGAACAGGCGCATGGCCGGGACGCTTCATCGGGGTGGTGGGCCATAGGATGCGCAAGCGGGGGCGCAGAGGCAAGTTTTATCTGGATGGATGTACAGGTTTTTGTCAGGAGAAGTGTCTTTACCTGTGCCGGCCTCTTCGCGGGCAAGCCCGCTCCCACATGAATCGTATTCCCATGCAGGAGCGGGCTTGTCCGCGAAGCGGCCAGTGCAGGTTATGGATCAGGCGCGCGAGTCGCGCACCATGTCGACATGCGGGATGCCAGCTTCGAGGAATTCCTCGCTGACTACGCGAAAGCCCAGCCGCTCATAGAACGGCGTGGCGTGCACCTGGGCGCTGAGCATCTGCTGTTTCAGGTCGCGGTTCTGCGCTTCGACGATGACCGCATTGACCAACGCATCGCCCACCTTCAGGCCGCGCCAGTCCTTGAGCACCGAGATGCGCCCGATGGTGCCGTCGGCCAGCAGGCGCGCAGTACCGATCGGATAGTCGCCTTCCAGGGCCAGGAAGTGCAAGGCGTCCTGATCTTCCGAGTCGAACTCCAGCTCTGGCGGAATGTGCTGCTCGGCGACGAACACGGCTTCACGGATACGGCGGATGTCGGCGTTGTCTTTGTGCCAATCGGCGAGGCGAACGCTGATCTTATTCATTGGCGAAACCCAGGCTCCCTTGTTTGACCAGCTGCTGTACCAGCATAAGGCCATCTTCGTCCTGCAGCCACTCGGCCAGGTTATCGATGTGCAAGGCGTCGGCCGCGCATACCAGCTTCAGCAGCTCGCGCAGTTTGCCGGGCAGTGGGCAACTACGGCCGCTGGCGAACAGCAGCAGGTCATCTTCGAATTCGGACCAGGCCAGGCGTGCGCTGGGGTTGCGGATCAGGATGGCGCCTTGCTCAAGGGCATTGATCAGCTCTTCCTCGCTCAGCTCTTCGCCAACGATCTGTTCGGGGTAGCGTGGCTCGGTCATGAACTGGCCGAACCAGGTCAGCAGCAGGTCCTTGTCGCCCATGTGCTTGTCGAGCAGCGCCTTGAGGCGGTCGAGGGCATCGTGCTGGATCTGGTGCGGGTCGCTGACCGGCTGGGCGTCGGCGTCGCTGTAGCGCTCTTCGTCGGGCAGGAACTGGCCGAGGAAGTCGGTGAAATGGGTCAGCACTTCGGCAGCGCTCGGTGCGCGGAAGCCTACCGAGTAGGTCAGGCAGTCGTCCACGGCCACGCCGTAGTGGGCCAGGCGCGGTGGCAGGTAGAGCATGTCGCCAGGCTCCAGGGTCCACTCGCCGCTCTGCTCGAACTCGGCCAGGATACGCAGGTCGGCGTGCTCCAGCAGCGGGCTGTCACTGCTGCACATCTGGCCGATCTTCCAGTTGCGCTGGCCGTGGCCTTGCAGCAGGAACACATCGTAGTTGTCGAAGTGCGGGCCGACGCTACCACCCGGGGCGGCGAAGCTGATCATCACGTCATCGATACGCCAGCTGGGCAGGAAGCGGAAGTTTTCCAGCAGTTCGGCCACTTCCGGAACGAACTGGTCAACGGCCTGTACCAGCAGAGTCCAGTCTTTTTCCGGCAGTTCGGCGAAGGTGTCTTCGCCGAACGGGCCGCGGCGCAGCTCCCACGGATGCGCGCCGTGCTCCAGCACGATACGCGACTCGACTTCATCTTCCAGGGCCAGGCCGGCGAGCTCGTCGGGGTCGATCGGGCTGATGAAGTCCGGGAAGGCCTGGCGCACCAGCAGCGGCTTCTTCTGCCAGTAGTCGCGCATGAATTCGCGGGCCGAGATGCCGCCGAGCAGCTGCAGTGGAGTATCAGGATTCATGTTCAACCTATTGAAAAAACGTAATTTTCGTACGGGAATAAAAACGCCCGGCCAGGCCGGGCGTTGTACGCGACGCTCAGCTTAGATGCGTTTGGCCTGGGCTGCCGCGTTACCGATGTAGGTAGCGGGGGTCAGCTGCTTGAGCTCGGCCTTGGCTTCGGCTGGCATGTCCAGGCCGTCGATGAAGGTCAGCAGCGCTTCTGGGGTGATGCCCTTGCCACGGGTCAGCTCTTTGAGCTTCTCGTAAGGGTTTTCGATGTTGAAGCGGCGCATCACGGTCTGGATCGGCTCGGCCAGCACTTCCCAGCAGGCGTCCAGGTCGGCGGCGATGCGAGCTTCGTTGACTTCCAGCTTGCCGATGCCTTTCAGGCTGGCCTCGAAGGCAATGACGCTGTGGGCAAAGCCCACGCCCAGGTTGCGCAGCACGGTGGAGTCGGTCAGGTCACGCTGCCAGCGCGAGATCGGCAGCTTGCTGGCCAGGTGCTGGAACAGCGCGTTGGCGATGCCCAGGTTGCCTTCGGAGTTTTCGAAGTCGATCGGGTTGACCTTGTGCGGCATGGTCGACGAACCGATTTCGCCGGCGACGGTCTTCTGCTTGAAGTAACCCAGCGAAATGTAGCCCCACACATCACGGTCGAAGTCGATCAGGATGGTGTTGAAGCGGGCGATGGCGTCGAACAGCTCGGCGATGTAGTCGTGCGGCTCGATCTGGGTGGTGTACGGGTTGAACTGCAGGCCCAGTTCGTCTTCGATGAAGGCGCGGGCGTTCTCTTCCCAGTCGATCTGTGAGTAGGCCGACAGGTGGGCGTTGTAGTTGCCCACGGCGCCGTTGATCTTGCCCAGCAGCGGTACGGCGGCAACCTGGGCGATCTGGCGCTCCAGGCGATACACGACGTTGGCCAGTTCTTTACCCAGGGTGGTCGGCGAAGCCGGCTGGCCGTGGGTGCGCGACAGCATTGGCACTTCGGCGTGGGCGTGGGCCAGGGCGCGGATGGCGTCGGCGACCTGGCGCATCAGCGGCAGCAGCACTTCGTCACGGCCGGCGCGCAGCATCAGGGCGTGGGACAGGTTGTTGATGTCCTCGCTGGTGCAGGCGAAGTGGATGAACTCGCTGACCTTGGCCAGCTCAGGCAGCTTGGCGGCCTGCTCCTTGAGGAGGTATTCAATGGCCTTGACGTCGTGGTTGGTGGTGCGCTCGATTTCCTTGACGCGCTCGGCGTGCTCCAGCTTGAAATCGTTGGCCAGGCTGTCCAGCAGGGCGTTGGCTTCGGCGGAGAACGCCGGCACTTCGCCGATTTGCGGGTGGGCGGCCAGGCGCTGCAGCCAGCGCACTTCGACCAGGGCGCGGAAACGGATCAGGCCGAATTCGCTGAAAATGGGGCGCAAGGCCTGGGTTTTGCCGGCATAACGGCCGTCTACAGGGGAAACCGCAGTGAGCGAAGAAAGCTGCATGGGGTGTTCTCGGACAGTCAGGCTTTTGGAAGGGCGCATATCATACATGAAAAATGCGCCAGGGTCGGGTGGCTGACCAAAGGTCGGCCCAATTTGGATCAGGTGGCAGACCCTGTGGGAGCGGGCATGTCCGCGAACACCGGCGTAGCCGGTGCCATACACCGCGTCGCCTGCTTCGCGGGCATGCCCGCTCCCACAAAGGGCAGCCCAGCCCGTCAGTTCGGGCTGCGCATCATGTCGTACAGTTCGTTCAGCAACTTGCGCCGGCTGAACACCAGTTGCCAACGGTGCCCGCCCAGCTGCCGCCACAGTCGCGCGGCGCGGATGCCGGCCAGCAGCAGGGCGCGGATCTTCGAGGCGTTGTTGGGCTGCTGCAGGAAGCGCATGTCGCCGTGCACCTGGATGCGCTGGCGCAAGGTGCTCAGGGTGTCCTGGTACAAGGCTCCACTGGAAGCGATGACGTTTTCGTGAACCAGGCCGAAATGCTCGGCCTGCGACTGGATTTGCGGCAGGCGGTTGCCGATGGTGTCCAGCAGGTCGCCACGCTTGTTCAGCTGGCGCTCCAGGCCCAGCATCGACAGGGCGTAGCGCAGCGGCTCGCGCTGCAGGCTGTTGGGGTCGCGCTCGAGGGCGCCGATCAGTGCCCGGTAGCCGTCGCGCAGGTTCAGGTCGTCACCGCCGAACACCTCCAGGGTGTCCTTGGGGTCGCGCACCAGCAGGCTGCCCAGCATGCAGCCGATATTGGCTTCACTGGCCTGGCCGGTGCGGGCGATGCGGTCGACCAGCACGGCGGCCTGGAACACGCCACCCAACGCAATCAGCTGCTCCTGCAGGTTGCTCATGCGCGCGGGCTCCATGGCTCGGCAGCCTCGATCACGCCACCGCCCAGGCACACTTCGCCGTCGTAGAACACCACCGACTGGCCCGGCGTAACGGCGCGCTGAGGCTCGTCGAACACGGCGCGGTAGCCGCTGGCGGTGCGTTCCAGGGTGCATCGCTGGTCGCTCTGGCGGTAGCGCACCTTGGCAGTCAGCTGGCGCGGGCTGTCGAGGTCGACCGGGTTGACCCAGAAAATTTCCGAGGCCAGCAGGGCGCGGGAGAACAGCCATGGGTGCTCGTTGCCCTGGCCGACCACCAGCACGTTGCGAGCCAGGTCCTTGTGCAGCACGTACCACGGCTCGTCACTGGCATCCTTCAGGCCGCCAATGCCCAGGCCCTGACGCTGGCCGATGGTGTGGTACATCAGGCCATGGTGGCGGCCGATCACTTCACCTTCGGTGGTTTCAATGTCGCCCGGCTGGGCCGGCAGGTACTGCTTGAGGAAGTCGCTGAAGCGGCGCTCGCCAATGAAGCAGATGCCGGTGGAGTCTTTCTTCTTGGCGGTGGCCAGGCCGTGTTTCTCGGCAATGGCGCGTACTTCGGGTTTTTCCAGTTCGCCGACCGGGAACAGGGTGCGGGCAATTTCCTGGCCGCCGACGGCGTGCAGGAAGTAGCTCTGGTCCTTGTTCGGGTCCAGGCCCTTGAGCAGTTCGGTGAGCGCGCCAGTATCGCGGCGGCGCACGTAGTGGCCGGTGGCGATCAGGTCGGCACCCAGCGACAGGGCGTAGTCGAGAAACGCCTTGAACTTGATTTCGCGGTTGCAGAGGATATCGGGGTTAGGGGTGCGGCCAGCCTTGTATTCCTCAAGGAAGTGCTCGAACACGTTGTCCCAGTATTCGGCGGCGAAGTTGGCGGTGTGCAGCTTGATGCCGATACGGTCGCACACGGCCTGGGCGTCGGCCAGGTCTTCACGGGCGGTGCAGTATTCGGTGCCGTCGTCCTCTTCCCAGTTCTTCATGAACAGCCCTTCCACCTGGTAGCCCTGCTCGATGAGCAGAAGGGCTGAGACGGAAGAGTCCACGCCGCCGGACATGCCGACGATGACGCGGGTCTTGGCGGGGTCTTTAAGTGCTGGGCTGGTCATGGGTACCGGTGTGTATCAAGGGGGAAAAACGCCGATTCTATCAAACCCGTGGCGCCGCGTCAGTCGCGTAGCAGGTCGAGGCTGTGCAGCGGGCCTTTGAGGTAGTCATCAAGGCAGCGTGGCACCAGCTCGCTGCGCCAGCGAGTGGGGTCGGCCAGCAGTTCGTCGCGGGTCAGCCACACGGCGCGGACGATGTCGCTGTCCAGTGCCAGGTCGGCATGGTGGCGTACGGGGCGGGCGGCGAAGCAGACGCGCTGGTAGGTCACGCCGTTGCTGGGGGCGGTGTACAGGTAGATGCCGACCAGGCCGATCAGCTCGACCTCCCAGGCGGTTTCTTCCAAGGTTTCGCGCAGGGCGGCCTGGGACAGGGTCTCGTTGGGTTCGAGGTGGCCGGCAGGCTGGTTGAAGACGTGCTGGTTGGCTTTGAATTCCTCGACGAAGAGGAACTTGCCTTCGTGCTCGACGATGGTCGCTACGGTGATGTGGGGTTGCCAGGTCATTTGCCATGTCCTTTCAGGTTGCCGGGACCGCCTTGCGGTCCTTCGTGGGCTCGCCCGCGAAGGGCTGCGCAGCGGCCCCGATCCAGAAAGCACAAACCCCGGTGCGTGGCCGGGGTTTGTGCTGTTACTTCAAGCGAACCTTACAGGGCAGCGATGGCGCTGTTCAGGGTCTGGCTCGGGCGCATCACCTTGGCGGTCAGCTCGGCATCCGGGGCGTAGTAGCCGCCGATGTCGGCTGGCTTGCCCTGAACGGCGTTGAGCTCGGCGACGATGGTCGCTTCGTTCTCGGCCAGGGTTTTTGCCAGTGGTGCGAAGCGTGCCTGCAGGGCAGCGTCGTCCGTCTGAGCGGCCAAGGCTTCGGCCCAGTACAGGGTCAGGTAGAAGTGGCTACCGCGGTTGTCGATACCGCCGACTTTGCGCGACGGCGACTTGTTGGTGTCGAGGAACTTGCCGGTAGCCTGGTCCAGGGTGTTGGCCAGAACCTTGGCGCGCGGGTTGTCGTAGGTGTTGCCCAGGTGCTCCAGGGAAGCGGCCAGGGCCAGGAATTCACCCAGCGAGTCCCAACGCAGGAAGTTCTCTTCAACCAGCTGCTGCACGTGCTTCGGAGCCGAACCGCCGGCGCCGGTTTCGAACAGGCCACCGCCGTTCATCAGTGGCACGATCGACAGCATCTTGGCGCTGGTGCCCAGTTCCATGATCGGGAACAGGTCGGTCAGGTAGTCGCGCAGCACGTTGCCGGTCACCGAGATGGTGTCCTTGCCTTCGCGGATGCGGGCCAGGGAGAACTTGATGGCGTCGACCGGTGCCAGGATGCGGATATCCAGGCCGGTGGTGTCGTGATCTTTCAGGTACTGCTGCACCTTCTCGATCATGACTCCGTCGTGGGCGCGAGCCGGGTCCAGCCAGAACACCGCCGGGGTGTTGCTCAGGCGGGCACGGTTGACGGCCAGCTTGACCCAGTCCTGGATCGGCGCGTCCTTGGTCTGGCACATGCGGAAGATGTCACCGGCTTCGACGTTCTGCTCCAGTACGACGTTGCCCTTGCCATCGACTACGCGAACCACGCCGTCAGCCTTGATCTGGAAGGTCTTGTCGTGGGAGCCGTACTCTTCGGCCTTTTGCGCCATCAGGCCAACGTTCGGCACGCTGCCCATGGTGGTCGGGTCGAAGGCACCGTTGGCCTTGCAGTCTTCGATGGTGGCCTGGTAGATGCCGGCATAGCAGCGGTCCGGGATCACGGCCTTGGCGTCTTGCAGTTCGCCTGCGGTGTTCCACATCTTGCCCGAGTCACGGATCATGGCCGGCATCGAGGCGTCGACGATCACGTCGCTCGGCACGTGCAGGTTGGTGATGCCTTTGTCGGAGTTGACCATGGCCAGGGCCGGGCGCTCGGCGTACAGGGCCTGGATGTCGGCTTCGATCTCGGCCTGCTTGTCGGCTGGCAGGTCCTTGATACGGGCGTACAGGTCGCCGATACCGTTGTTGGCGTTGAAGCCTACTTCGGCCAGGGCAGCGGCGTGCTTGGTCAGCACGTCGTTGTAGAATTCTTCGACGATGACGCCGAACATGATCGGGTCGGAGACCTTCATCATGGTGGCTTTCAGGTGCACCGACAGCAGCACGCCGGCGGCCTTGGCATCGGCGATCTGCTCGGCGATGAAGGCTTTCAGGGCCTTGCGGCTCATGGTGGCGCAGTCGATGACTTCGGCGGCTTTGACGGCGGTCTTTTCTTTCAGCACGGTGGTGCTGCCGTCTTTGCCGACCAGCTCGATGCGCAGGCTGTCGTCAGCTTCGATCAGTGCGGCTTTTTCGCTGCCGTAGAAGTCGCCCTGGGTCATGTGGGCAACGTGCGACTTGGAGTCAGCGGCCCAGGCGCCCATCTTGTGTGGGTGCTTGCGGGCGTAGTTCTTGACCGACAGCGGCGCGCGGCGGTCGGAGTTGCCTTCGCGCAGCACCGGGTTCACGGCGGAGCCCTTGATGCGGTCGTAGCGGGCACGGGATTCTTTTTCTTCCGCGGTGGCCGGCTCGTCGGCGTAGTCAGGGATGTTGAAGCCCTTGCCTTGCAGTTCCTTGATCGCGGCTTTGAGCTGCGGTACCGAGGCGCTGATGTTCGGCAGCTTGATGATGTTGGCTTCAGGGGTGGTAGCCAGCTGGCCCAGTTCCGCCAGGTGATCGCCTACTTGCTTCTCTGCGCCCAGTTGCTCCGGGAAGGCGGCAAGGATACGGCCAGCCAGGGAAATGTCGCGAGTTTCGACAGCGATGTCAGCCGAGGCGGTGAACGCTTCGATGATCGGCAGCAGCGAGTAAGTGGCGAGGGCGGGGGCTTCGTCGGTGAAGGTATAGATGATCTTGGAACGGGTGGGCATGCGGGTTAACTCTCTGTGTGCTGAGCGTGCTCGAGTCTCGTGGTGCGCAGGGTAGGCGCATCGCCCTGGCAGCGCCATGAGCGGAAAGTCGAGAGGCTGCGAGCGGTGATGGTGGATGCATCAGTCGAGCGTCAAGTGCTGGGGTGCGGTAACAACCCAGGCTTAGTGGCCGTTGATGGCCTAGGGCGGTCCGCATTTCCTGGGATTCGCCCCGATGACCCTTCGGTCGCGGCGGAGTATACCAAACCATTTGGGCTAATCAGCAAGGCCAAGTGATATCGGCCCATTTATAAGACCAAAGACTAAGCGGCAATGCGGCGGGTTGTCGCATGCCTTGCAGGTCGGCAGATGTGGTTTAGGCTCAGTGGATCGCACGATGTCCAAACCACACCCGACAGCGGAGTAGTGCAAGCATGGGATACCAGAAAATCAAGGTTCCGACCGACGGCAGCAAGATCACCGTCAATGCAGATCATTCGCTTAATGTGCCTGATCATCCGATCATTCCTTACATCGAAGGCGACGGGATCGGCGTCGATGTCTCGCCAGTGATGATCAAGGTGGTCGATGCCGCCGTGGAGAAGGCCTACGGCGGCAAGCGCAAGATTGCCTGGATGGAGGTGTACGCTGGCGAGAAAGCCACCCAGGTGTATGACCAGGATACCTGGCTACCACAGGAAACCCTCGATGCCGTGCGTGATTACGTGGTATCGATCAAGGGCCCGCTGACCACTCCGGTCGGTGGCGGCATCCGCTCACTCAACGTAGCCCTGCGCCAGCAACTGGACCTGTATGTGTGCCTGCGGCCGGTGTTGTGGTTCCAGGGTGTACCGAGCCCGGTGAAAAAGCCTGGCGACGTCGACATGGTGATTTTCCGCGAGAACTCCGAAGACATCTATGCCGGCATCGAGTGGAAGGCCGGATCGCCCGAGGCGAACAAGGTGATCAAGTTCCTGAAGGAGGAAATGGGTGTCACCAAGATCCGCTTCGACCAGGACTGCGGCATTGGCGTCAAGCCGGTGTCGAAGGAGGGTACCAAGCGACTGGTGCGCAAGGCCCTGCAGTACGTGGTGGATAACGACCGCGAATCGCTGACCCTGGTGCACAAGGGCAACATCATGAAGTTCACCGAAGGTGCCTTCAAGGACTGGGGCTACGAAGTGGCGCGTGATGAGTTCGGTGCTGAACTGCTCGATGGCGGCCCGTGGATGAAGTTCAAGAACCCCAAGACCGGCCGCGAGGTCATCGTCAAGGACGCCATTGCCGACGCCATGCTGCAGCAGATCCTGCTACGCCCGGCCGAGTACGACGTGATCGCCACCCTCAACCTCAACGGTGACTACCTGTCCGATGCCCTGGCGGCGGAAGTGGGCGGAATCGGCATTGCGCCGGGCGCCAACCTGTCCGACACCGTGGCCATGTTCGAGGCTACTCACGGCACTGCGCCCAAGTATGCCGGGCAGGACAAGGTCAACCCGGGCTCGGTGATCCTCTCGGCAGAGATGATGCTGCGCCACATGGGTTGGACCGAAGCCGCCGACCTGATCATCAAGGGTACCAATGGCGCTATTGCGGCCAAGACCGTGACCTACGATTTCGAGCGGCTGATGGACGGCGCCAGGCTGGTGAGCAGCTCAGGCTTTGGCGACGAAATGATCAAGCACATGTAAAGCAAGAGAAAACCGGCCGCCTCCTGTAAAGAAGCGGTCGGTTGCTTCGTATACCGGCACAGCGCAGGCAGTCAGGCTTTTGCGGTTTCGCTTTGCGGCTCGCCCAAGGATCTGGCAGCCTCTGCTGCTGCGGCCGCGGCATCCTTGATTTCGACGGCGTGCAAGCCTTTGGGGCCCTGGACGATGTCGAATACCACGGCCTGGCCTGCCTTCAGGGTCTTGTAACCGTCCATTCGGATGGCGGAATAATGGGCGAACAGGTCATCGGATTTACCTTCCTCATTGATGAATCCATAGCCCTTGGCATTGTTGAACCACTTGACTTTACCGCTTGCCATCCCTATGTCCCTCTGCAAAGGACTCCATCACTGGAGTATCATCCACTTCATCCGCATACGAACCTTGCGAAAAATCTGGTTGACTGCGCGGATCTTTATCGCCCACGGTGGGTTCTTATTGGTTGTAACACCGTTTTGCCGATAGTCAAGGTCACGCGGCGCCTGCGCTGGCGGTGGCCTGTGCAGTCAACCCGCAACCTTAACCTGACGCTCATGATGAAATTCTTTCCATGCATGCACCTAGTGAGATTCGACTAACATTCAATCAGGATCGCCCGCAATCGAATGAGGACGATGGCTCAGGTCTTGCAGTCCAGGAAGCCAAGCCGATCCTGCAGGCGCCACCGATGTACAAGGTGGTTTTGTTCAACGATGACTACACGCCAATGGATTTCGTCGTCGAAGTGCTCGAGACGTTCTTCAGTCTGAACCGCGAGCTGGCGACCAAGATCATGCTGACCGTCCATACCGAAGGGCGGGCAGTGTGCGGATTGTTTACCCGTGACATCGCCGAAACAAAGGCTATGCAGGTCAACCAATACGCCAGGGAAAGCCAGCATCCGCTACTCTGTGAAATCGAGAAGGACGGTTAATCGCCGACCACTTGGGTATGAGGTGAAGCTATGTTAAACCGCGAGCTCGAAGTCACCCTCAATCTTGCCTTCAAGGAGGCCCGTTCGAAGCGTCATGAGTTCATGACCGTCGAACATCTGCTGCTGGCACTCCTTGACAATGAGGCTGCCGCGACCGTTCTGCGCGCCTGTGGCGCCAATCTCGACAAGCTCAAGCACGACCTGCAAGAGTTCATCGATTCCACCACGCCGTTGATCCCTGTGAACGACGAAGACCGTGAAACCCAGCCGACCCTGGGCTTCCAGCGCGTGCTTCAGCGTGCCGTGTTCCACGTGCAAAGCTCTGGCAAGCGCGAAGTGACCGGCGCCAACGTGCTGGTGGCGATCTTCAGCGAACAGGAAAGCCAGGCCGTGTTCCTGCTCAAGCAGCAGAGCGTGGCCCGTATCGACGTGGTCAACTACATCGCCCATGGCATCTCCAAGGTGCCAGGGCATGGTGCGCAATCTGAAAGCGACCAGGACATGCAGGACGAAGAGGGCGGTGAAACCTCCTCTTCGAGCAACCCGCTGGACGCCTACGCCAGCAACCTGAACGAACTGGCCCGTGCTGGCCGTATCGACCCGCTGGTAGGTCGCGAGCAGGAAGTGGAGCGCGTGGCGCAAATCCTGGCCCGTCGGCGCAAGAACAACCCGCTGTTGGTGGGTGAGGCAGGCGTGGGCAAGACGGCCATCGCCGAAGGCCTGGCCAAGCGCATCGTCGATGGTCAGGTGCCTGACCTGCTGGCACAGAGCGTGGTGTACTCCCTCGATCTGGGTGCCTTGCTGGCCGGAACCAAGTACCGTGGTGACTTCGAGAAGCGCTTCAAGGCGCTGCTCGGTGAGCTGCGCAAGCGTCCGCAGGCCATCCTGTTCATCGACGAGATTCACACCATTATCGGTGCCGGCGCGGCGTCGGGCGGGGTGATGGATGCCTCCAATCTGCTCAAGCCGTTGCTGTCGTCGGGTGAAATCCGCTGCATCGGTTCGACCACGTTCCAGGAGTTTCGCGGCATCTTCGAGAAGGATCGTGCCTTGGCGCGTCGTTTCCAGAAGGTGGATGTCAGCGAGCCATCGGTCGAAGACACCGTGGGCATCCTGCGCGGCCTGAAAGGCCGTTTCGAAAGCCACCACAACATCGAGTACAGCGACGAAGCCCTGCGCGCCGCCGCCGAACTGGCCTCGCGCTACATCAATGACCGGCACATGCCTGACAAGGCCATTGATGTGATCGACGAGGCTGGTGCTTACCAGCGCCTGCAGCCGGAGGCCAATCGCGTCAAGCGCATCGATGTGCCGCAAGTGGAAGACATCGTTGCCAAGATCGCGAGAATTCCGCCGAAGCACGTCACCAGTTCCGACAAGGAGCTGCTGCGCAACCTTGAGCGCGACCTGAAACTGACCGTGTTTGGCCAGGACCAGGCAATCGACTCGCTGGCCACCGCGATCAAGTTGTCCCGTGCCGGCCTCAAGTCGCCAGACAAGCCGGTGGGTTCGTTCCTGTTCGCCGGCCCTACCGGCGTCGGCAAGACCGAAGCGGCGCGGCAGCTGGCCAAGGCACTGGGTGTGGAATTGGTGCGTTTCGACATGTCTGAGTACATGGAGCGCCACACCGTGTCGCGTTTGATTGGTGCGCCGCCGGGTTATGTCGGTTTTGACCAGGGTGGCTTGTTGACCGAGGCAATCACCAAACAGCCGCACTGCGTATTGTTGCTCGACGAAATCGAGAAGGCCCACCCGGAAGTCTTCAATCTGCTGCTGCAGGTGATGGATCACGGGACCCTGACCGACAACAACGGGCGCAAGGCCGACTTCCGTAACGTGATCCTGATCATGACCACCAACGCCGGTGCAGAAACCGCGGCGCGGGCGTCGATCGGCTTCACTCATCAGGACCACGCGTCCGATGCCATGGAAGTGATCCGCAAAAGCTTCACGCCAGAGTTCCGCAACCGTCTGGATACCATCATCCAGTTTGGCCGCCTGAGCACGGAGACGATCAAAAGCATCGTCGACAAGTTCCTTATCGAACTGCAGGCGCAGCTGGAAGACAAGCGTGTGCTGCTGGAGGTCAGCGATGAAGCGCGCGGTTGGCTGGCGGTGTCGGGCTATGACGTGCAGATGGGTGCGCGGCCAATGGCGCGGCTGATCCAGGACAAGATCAAGCGGCCGCTGGCCGAGGAGATCCTGTTTGGCGAGCTGGCCGAGCATGGTGGCGTGGTGCATGTCGACCTGCGCGATGGCGAACTGGTGTTCGACTTCGAAACCACGGCTGAGGTCGCGTGATGTGCAGGGGCTGCCTTGCAGCCCCTGCAATTTCTTGAGGCACAAAAAAGCCCGGCACCTGGCCGGGCTTTTTCATGGCTTGAGCTTAGCGCGCACGGTAGGTGATGCGGCCCTTGCTCAGGTCGTACGGCGTCAGCTCGACGCGGACCTTGTCGCCAGTGAGAATACGGATGTAGTTCTTGCGCATCTTTCCGGAGATGTGCGCGGTTACGACGTGCCCGTTTTCCAACTCCACGCGGAACATGGTGTTGGGCAGGGTGTCGACGACAGTACCTTCCATTTCGAAGCTGTCTTCTTTCGACATGCAGTTGAGCCCTCGGATCCAGTGTTAGCCCGACGCATATCCGCACCGGGCAAAAAAGTGGCGTGGATTATGCCGGAAAACTGCGTGTCAAGCCAATGCTTTCAGTTGAGGGTGACCCAGCGCTGGTTTATCAGCAACTCGATGGGGCGGTACTGCGTCTTGTAGTTCATCTTCTTGCAGTTCTTGATCCAGTAGCCCAGGTAAACCGCCTCCAGGTCCTGGCGCAGCGCTTCGGTGATCTGCCAGAGAATGGCGAAACGGCCAAGGCTGCGGCGCTCCTCGTCCGGCTCGTAGAAGGTGTACACCGCCGACAGGCCATTGGGTAGCAGGTCGCACACTGCCACCGCCATCAACCGGCCTTCCAGGCGAAACTCGTAGAACCAGCAGAACGGCAGGTCGCGCACCAGGAAGGTGGAGAACTGATCGCGGCTGGGCGGGTACATGTCGCCGTCGGCGTGGCGCGTTTCGATATAGCGCCGGTACAGCTCGAAATACTCTTCCCTGAACGCCGGGCGTGCTGCGGTTACGGTCAGGTCGGCGTTACGCTTGAGAATGCGCCGCTGCTGGCGGTTGGGGATGAAGCGCGCCGCCGGGATGCGCGCCGGCACGCAGGCATTGCAGTTCTGGCAGTGCGGGCGGTACAGGTGGTCGCCACTGCGGCGAAAGCCCATTTCCGATAAATCGGCGTACACATGCACGTCCATCGGCTGGCTGGGGTCGAGGAACAGCGTGGTCGCCTGCTCCTCCGGCAGGTAGCTGCAGGAGTGGGGCTGAGTGGCATAGAACTTCAACCGCGCCAACTCTGTCATGATCAACCCCTTCGGTGAGACTTTGAGTTAAGTGTAAGCCAGCTACGGGAACTCGCCTAGGCAACCCATGAAGCGCTATTGGGCTGGTCAAGGTGGTGTGCCAGGTAGCTGGCGAACTCGGCACGGCTGATGGCGTGGGCGCCCAGGCTGTGCAGGTGGTTGGTGGGCATCTGGCAGTCGATAAGCACGAAACCGGCGTCTCGCAGGTGGTTGACCAAGGTTACGAAACCGACCTTGGAGGCGTTGTCGGCGCGGCTGAACATCGATTCGCCAAAGAACAGCTGGCCCATGGCCAGGCCGTACAGGCCCCCAACCAGTTCGCCATCCTGGCGAACTTCAACCGAATGGGCGATGCCACGGCGGTGCAGTTCGCAGTAGGCGTTGCGCATGGTGTCGGTGATCCAGGTGCCGTCAGCGTAATCGCGCGGCGCGGCGCAGGCGGCGATCACGCCCGGGAAGTCGGTGTCGAAACTGACCTGGTAGCGGCCTTGGCGCATCAGCTTGGCCAGCGAGCGCGAGACATGCAACTGGTCAGGCAACAACACCGTGCGCGGGTCAGGTGACCACCACAGGATCGGCTGGCCGTCCTGGTACCACGGGAAGCAGCCGTGGCGATACGCCTGCACCAGGCGCTCGGGGCTCAGGTCTCCGCCGGCGGCCAGTAGGCCGTTGGGGTCGTGCAGCGCCTTTTCCAGGGGGGGGAAGGTCAGCGAGTCGCGGGTCAGCCAGGTGAGCATGGTCTATCGTGCGGTGGGGGAGGGGAGAGGGCAGCATGGCTTGGGTCAAAAGCGGGGTCAATCTCTTTGGGTGCCTCAACGCCGGAGCGGTCCCCTGCACAAGGCTACCCCTACAGAGGGGCACGGCAATTTAGGCAATTTCCTACACATTCATCAAACCGCAGGCACCATCGGCTACATTTGCTGTCACACCTGTGCAAAAACACAGCATAAGCCTTTGTCACAAAAGAAAATGCGTGCTCAAATTGCAGCTATACGAATTCGCCTCCGGCCAAACCCCCATACGGCGTGCCGCCATGGCGGCTGGCGGGCAGTAATGTTAAAAGTAGTGGTTCGTTGGTCGCGCAGCGGCCGATCACTATTGGACGCGCACCACGCGCAGGAATAGACGCGTTTTGAAGAAATCCACCGCAACTCCAGCTCCATTGCCTGTGCCACTGTGGCGGCAGCAGCTGCATTATCGCCTCAAGGAAGGTGCGTTGATCGCTGTCGGCGCCCTGTGCCTGTACCTGTGGATGGCGCTGCTGACCTACGACACCTCGGACCCGGGCTTCAGCCACACCAGCAACGTCGACCAGGTGCAGAATGCAGCCGGGCGTGCCGGTGCCTACTTTGCCGACATCCTGTTCATGGTGCTGGGTTACTTCGCCTATATTTTCCCGCTGCTGCTGGCGGTCAAGACCTGGCAGATTTTCCGCGAACGCCACCAGCCGTGGGACTGGAGCGGCTGGCTGTTCTCCTGGCGGCTGATTGGCCTGGTGTTCCTGGTGCTGTCTGGGGCGGCGCTGGCGCATATCCACTTCCACCCGTCAGCCGGCCTGCCGTTCTCCGCCGGTGGTGCGCTGGGCGAAAGCCTGGGTGACCTGGCGCGCAACCTGCTGAACGTGCAGGGCAGCACGCTGATGTTCATTGCCCTGTTCCTGTTCGGCCTGACCGTCTTCACCGACCTGTCGTGGTTCAAGGTGATGGACCTGACCGGCAAGATCACCCTCGACCTGTGCGAGCTGGTGCAAGGGGCTGCCACCCGCTGGTGGGAAGCGCGCAACGAGCGCAAGCGCCTTGAGGCGCAACTGCGCGAGGACGAACCGGTGTTCAAGGCCGCGCCGATGGCTGCCGAGAAGCGCGAGCCGGCCAAGCCTTCGCTGCGCGAGCGCATCCTCAAGCGTGAAGAAAAAACCGCCCAGCCGGTTGAGCCGACCCTTGCACGCGAACCGATTGTACCGCCGCGTGAAACGGCGTCTGAGGCATTGGCGCCGCGTGAAACCGTGGTGCCCCGCCAGCAGCACCCAGCGCCCACCATTGTGCCGCCGTCAGCCGCCAGGGCGCCGGAGCCGAGCAAGCGGGCGATGAAGGAAAAGCAGGCGCCGCTGTTCGTCGACAGCGCCGTGGAGGGCACCTTGCCTTCGATTTCCATTCTCGACCCGGCTGAACAGAAGAAGATCGAGTATTCGCCAGAATCCCTGGCCGGCGTCGGCCAGTTGCTGGAAATCAAGCTCAAGGAGTTCGGTGTGGAAGTGGCGGTGGATTCGATCCACCCCGGCCCGGTGATTACCCGTTACGAAATCCAGCCGGCCGCAGGCGTGAAGGTCAGTCGCATCGCCAACCTGGCCAAGGACCTGGCGCGTTCGCTGGCCGTGACCAGTGTGCGAGTGGTCGAGGTCATCCCTGGCAAGACCACAGTGGGTATCGAGATACCCAACGAAAACCGCCAGATGGTGCGCTTCTCCGAAGTGCTGGCCACGTCGCAGTATGACGAGCAGAAATCGCCCGTCACGTTGGCGCTGGGCCATGATATCGGCGGCAAGCCGGTGATCACCGACCTGGCCAAGATGCCCCACCTGTTGGTGGCCGGTACGACCGGTTCCGGTAAGTCGGTGGGTGTGAACGCGATGATTTTGTCGATCCTGTTCAAGTCCAGCCCGGAAGACGCGCGGCTGATCATGATCGACCCGAAAATGCTTGAATTGTCGATCTACGAAGGCATTCCGCACCTGCTGTGCCCGGTGGTCACCGACATGAAGGACGCCGCCAATGCCCTGCGCTGGAGCGTGGCCGAGATGGAGCGGCGCTACAAACTCATGGCGGCCATGGGCGTGCGTAACCTGGCCGGTTTCAATCGCAAGATCAAGGACGCCCAGGAGGCTGGCGAAATCATCCATGACCCGCTGTATCGCCGTGAGAGCATGGACGATGAGCCGCCTGCGTTGAAAACCCTGCCGACCATCGTGGTGGTGGTGGACGAATTCGCCGACATGATGATGATCGTCGGCAAGAAGGTCGAGGAGCTGATCGCCCGTATCGCGCAGAAGGCACGGGCGGCCGGTATTCATCTGATCCTCGCCACCCAGCGCCCGTCGGTGGACGTGATCACCGGCCTGATCAAGGCCAACATCCCGACCCGTATGGCGTTCCAGGTGTCGAGCAAGATCGACTCGCGTACCATCATCGACCAGGGCGGTGCCGAGCAGTTGCTGGGCCATGGCGACATGCTGTACATGCCGCCGGGCACCAGCCTGCCGATCCGGGTACACGGCGCATTCGTGTCCGACGACGAAGTGCACCGCACGGTAGAGGCTTGGAAGCTGCGTGGCGCCCCGGACTACAACGACGATATCCTCAACGGCGTCGAAGAAGCCGGTAGCGGCTTTGATGGCGGTGGCGGTGGTGGCGACGGTGACGATGCCGAAACCGACGCCCTGTATGATGAAGCGGTGCAATTCGTGCTTGAGAGCCGTCGTGCCTCCATTTCTGCCGTGCAACGCAAGCTGAAGATCGGCTACAACCGTGCCGCGCGCATGATCGAGTCGATGGAGATGGCCGGCGTTGTCACCCCGATGAACAGCAACGGCTCGCGGGAAGTGATTGCCCCGGGCGGCCCGCGCGACTGATGAACACCCTGCCGGGCGCCAACGGTGGCGTCCGGCCTTTTCAACGCTCAATGAGGATTCCCATGCGCGCGATTCGCATGCTGTTGGTTTCTGCCCTGACCCTGGGCTCGGTTACTGCTTATGCCGGTGAGCAAGACGTACAACGCCTGACGCAGCTGCTGGAAAAGTCGCAGACCATCGAGGCCAACTTCTCCCAGCTGACCCTGGGCGCCGATGGCACCAGCTTGCAGGAAACCTCGGGCAAGATGGCGGTCAAGCGCCCTGGCCTGTTCTACTGGCATACCGATGCGCCACAGGAGCAAGTGGTGGTCTCGGACGGCAAGAACGTCACCCTGTGGGACCCGGACCTGGAGCAGGCCACCATCAAGAAGCTCGACGTGCGGCTGAACCAGACCCCAGCCCTGTTGCTGTCCGGTGATGTGTCGAAGATCAGCCAGAGCTTTGACATTGCGTCCAAGGAGCAGGGCGAAGTGATGGACTTCACCCTCAAGCCAAAGACCAAGGACACCCTGTTCGACTCGCTGCGCGTGTCGTTCCGCAAAGGCCTGATCAACGACATGCAACTGATCGACAGCGTCGGCCAGCGCACCAACATCCTGTTCAATGGCGTCAAGGCCAACCAGGCGGTGCCGGACAGCAAGTTCAAGTTCGACATCCCCAAGGGCGCGGATGTGATCAAGGAGTAACCAGAGCTCGCCATGGACCTGTTTCGAAGCGAACCCGTCGCCCAGCCCCTGGCCGCCCGTCTGCGCCCCTCCAGCCTGGACGAGTACGTCGGCCAGGAGCACCTGCTGGCGCGCGGCAAACCGCTGCGCGAGGCGCTGGAGCAAGGTGCGCTGCATTCGATGATCTTCTGGGGCCCTCCCGGGGTCGGCAAGACCACGCTGGCGCGGTTGCTGGCGCAGTTCTGTGATGCGCACTTCGAAACGGTGTCGGCAGTGCTGGCCGGGGTGAAAGAGATCCGCCAGGCGGTGGAGGTGGCCAAACAGCAGGCTGGCCAATATGGCCGTCGCACCATCCTGTTCGTTGACGAGGTGCACCGCTTCAACAAGTCGCAGCAGGACGCCTTTTTGCCCTATGTCGAGGACGGCACCCTGCTGTTCATCGGTGCCACCACCGAAAACCCGTCGTTCGAGCTGAACAATGCGCTGCTGTCGCGGGCGCGGGTGTATGTGCTCAAGAGCCTGGACGAAGCGGCCCTGCGCAAGCTGGTCAACCGTGCGCTGACAGAAGAGCGTGGCCTGGGCAAGCGTAACCTGCGGGTGGGCGACGACGCCTTCAAGATGCTGATGGCCGCCGCCGACGGCGATGGCCGGCGCATGCTCAACTTCCTCGAGAACGCCTCGGACCTGGCTGAAGACGGCAGCGAGATCGACGTCGAGATGCTGCAGAGCCTGCTGGGTGACAGTCGCCGCCGTTTCGACAAGGGCGGCGAGGCGTTCTACGACCAGATATCCGCGCTGCACAAGTCGGTGCGCGGCTCCAACCCCGATGGCGCCCTGTACTGGTTTGCACGCATGCTCGACGGCGGCTGCGATCCGTTGTACATCGCCCGCCGTGTGGTGCGCATGGCCAGCGAGGACATCGGCAATGCTGACCCGCGTGCGCTTAGCCTGTGCCTGGCAGCCTGGGATGTGCAGGAGCGCCTTGGCAGTCCCGAGGGCGAGTTGGCGGTGGCCCAGGCCATCACCTACCTGGCCTGTGCGCCCAAGAGCAACGCGGTGTACGTGGGCTTCAAGACTGCCCTGCGCGAAGCGGCCGAGCACGGTTCGCTGGAGGTGCCGTTGCACCTGCGCAATGCCCCGACCAAGCTGATGAAGCAGTTGGGCTATGGCGACGAGTACCGCTATGCCCACGATGAACCCGACGCCTACGCTGCTGGTGAGGATTACTTCCCCGACGAGCTGGAGCCACGCCAGTACTATCAGCCGGTGCCCCGTGGCCTGGAACTGAAAATTGGCGAGAAGCTGCGCCACCTGGCCGATCTCGACCGCAACAGCCCCCGCCAGCGGAGAAAATCATGATTGCACTTATCGCCGCGGTCAGCGCGGGTGGTATCGCCGGTACCTTGTTGCGCTTTGCTACCACCAACTGGGTGGCGGCCCACTGGCCACGGCACTTCTATGTCGGTACGCTGGCGGTCAACCTGGTTGGCTGCCTGCTGATCGGCTTGCTCTATGGCCTGTTCTTGCACAAGCCGCTGGCGCCGGTTGAGTTGCGCGCCAGCCTGATTGTCGGCTTTCTCGGTGGCCTGACGACCTTTTCCTCCTTCTCGCTCGATACCGTGCGCCTGATGGAAAGCGGGCAAGTGCCCCTTGCCTTGGGCTATACCAGTATCAGCGTGGTGGGCGGGCTGCTCGCAACCTGGGCTGGCTTGTCCCTGACCCGATTCTGAACCAACACCTACACATAACGAGAGAACGATATGCTCGATTCCAAACTGTTACGCGGCCAACTTCAGGAAGTGGCGGACCGCCTGGCCTCCCGTGGCTTCAGCCTGGATGTCGCGCGCATCGAATCACTGGAAGAGCGCCGCAAGGCGGTGCAGACCCGCACCGAACAACTGCAGGCTGAGCGTAACGCCCGTTCCAAGTCCATCGGCCAGGCCAAGGCCAAGGGCGAAGACATCGCCCCGCTGATGGCTGACGTCGAGCGCATGGCCAACGAACTGACTGCCGGCAAGGCCGAGCTGGACGCCATTCAGGCCGAGCTGGATGGCATCCTGTTGACCATTCCCAACCTGCCGGACGCCAGCGTACCGGTCGGTGCCAGCGAAGACGACAACGTCGAAGTGCGCCGTTGGGGCACGCCGAAGGCGTTCGACTTCGAAATCAAGGACCATGTGGCCCTTGGTGAAATCAGCGGTGGCCTGGACTTCGAAGCGGCTGCCAAGCTGTCCGGCGCCCGTTTTGCTGTGCTGCGTGGTCCGGTTGCCCGTCTGCATCGCGCCCTGGCGCAGTTCATGATCAACCTGCACACCGGCGAACATGGCTACGAGGAACACTACACCCCGTACATGGTGCAGGCCCCGGCGCTGCAGGGCACTGGCCAGTTGCCGAAATTCGAGGAAGACCTGTTCAAGATCACCCGTGAAGGTGAGGCAGACTTCTACCTGATTCCGACCGCCGAAGTGTCGCTGACCAACCTGGTGGCGGGTGAAATCCTCGACGCCAAGCAGTTGCCACTGAAACTGGTTGCCCACACCCCATGCTTCCGCAGCGAAGCCGGCGCGTCCGGCCGTGACACCCGCGGCATGATCCGCCAGCACCAGTTCGACAAAGTCGAGATGGTGCAGGTGGTAGAGCCGGCCAAGTCGATGGCGGCCCTGGAAGGCCTGACTGCCAACGCCGAGCGTGTGCTGCAGTTGCTTGAGCTGCCATACCGCGTGCTGGCCCTGTGCACTGGCGACATGGGCTTTGGTGCGGTGAAAACCTACGACCTGGAAGTGTGGGTGCCAAGCCAGGACAAGTACCGCGAGATCAGCTCGTGCTCCAACTGCGGTGACTTCCAGGCGCGCCGCATGCAGGCTCGCTGGCGCAACCCGGAAACCGGCAAACCAGAGCTTGTACACACGCTCAACGGTTCCGGTCTGGCCGTAGGCCGTACCCTGGTTGCGGTGCTGGAAAACTACCAGCAGGCCGACGGTTCGATCCTGGTGCCGGAAGTGCTGAAACCGTACATGGGCGGCGTCGAGGTCATCCGCTAAATGGATTACCTGCCGCTGTTCCACAAGCTACAGGGCGGCCGTGTGCTGGTCGTCGGTGGCGGTGAGATCGCCTTGCGCAAGGCGCGCCTGCTGGCCGATGCCGGCGGTGTGCTGCGCGTGGTGGCACCGGACGTCGACGGCCAGTTGGCCGCGTTGGCCCGGGAAGGTGGCGGTGAGGTGCTGGTGCGTGGCTATCGGGCTGCTGACCTGGTCGGTTGCCGGCTGGTGATCGCGGCGACTGACGACCCTGGGCTGAATGCTCAGGTGTCGGCCGATGCGCAGGCCCTTAGCCTGCCGGTCAATGTGGTGGATGCGCCGGCCTTGTGTACGGTGATCTTCCCGGCGATCGTGGATCGTTCGCCGCTGGTAATTGCTGTTTCCAGCGGCGGTGACGCCCCGGTACTGGCGCGCCTGATTCGAGCCAAGCTCGAGGCGTGGATCCCTTCGGCCTATGGTGAGCTGGCCGGGCTGGCGGCACGCTTCCGGCACAAGGTCAAATCCCTGTACCCGGACGTCAACCAGCGTCGAGGCTTCTGGGAGACCGTATTCCAGGGGCCGATCGCCGAGCGTCAGCTGGCCGGGCAGGGTGCTGAAGCCGAACGTCTGTTGCAGGCGATGGTAGACGGCGCACCGGTGCAGCAGGGCGGTGAGGTGTATTTGGTTGGTGCAGGCCCGGGTGATCCGGACTTGCTGACCTTCCGTGCCTTGCGCCTGATGCAGCAGGCCGACGTGGTGCTGTACGACCGCCTGGTTGCACCCGCCATCATCGATATGTGTCGTCGTGATGCCGAGCGCATCTATGTAGGCAAGCGCCGCGCTGACCATTCTGTGCCGCAGGACCAGATCAACCGCCTGTTGGTCGACCTGGCCCGGCAGGGCAAGCGGGTGCTGCGCCTGAAGGGTGGCGACCCGTTCATCTTCGGCCGGGGCGGCGAAGAGATCGAAGAGCTGGCCGAGCATGGCATTCCGTTCCAGGTGGTGCCGGGTATTACTGCGGCCAGCGGCTGCTCCGCGTATGGCGGCATTCCGCTGACTCACCGTGATTACGCCCAATCGGTACGCTTCGTCACCGGGCACCTCAAGGATGGCACCAGCAACCTGCCGTGGAATGACCTGGTGGCGCCGGCGCAGACCTTGGTGTTCTACATGGGGTTGGTGGGCTTGCCGACCATCTGTGCCGAGCTGATTCGCCATGGGCGTGCCGCGAGTACCCCGGCGGCGTTGGTGCAGCAGGGGACCACGCGTAATCAGCGAGTATTCACCGGTACCTTGGCGGACCTGCCAGACCTGGTGGCCCAGCATGAGGTGCATGCGCCGACCCTGGTGATTGTGGGGGAGGTGGTGCAGTTGCGTGACAAGCTGGCCTGGTTCGAAGGTTCACAGAACAGCTGAAATCGTTGGGGCTGCAAAGCAGCCCCGGCTTCCTCAAGCCTGCCAGATCCCTTTGCCCACCAACCGTTCTCGATCATGCGGCAAGCCAAAGTCCTGCAAAGGCCCTTTGGGTACAATCCCGTTCGGGTTGATGGTCTTGTGGCTCATGTAATAGTGCTTCTGGATATGCTCCATGTTCACCGTACCTGCCACCCCTGGCCATTGGTACAGCTCACGCAGCCAGTTCGACAGGTTGTGGTAGTCGCTCAGGCGGCGCAGGTTGCACTTGAAGTGCCCGTGGTACACCGCGTCGAAGCGCACCAGTGTAGTGAACAGGCGTACATCAGCCTCGGTCAGGTACTCACCCGCCAGGTAGCGATTGCGGCCTAGCAAGGCTTCCAGGTAATCCAGTTCGTTGAACACATCGTCAAAGGCAGCCTCGTAGGCGTCTTGCGTGGTGGCAAAGCCTGCGCGGTACACACCGTTGTTCACCGCTGGGTAGATACGCTCGTTCAGTGCTTCGATAGTCGGGCGCAGCGATGCGGGGTAAAGGTCCAGGGTATTGCCAGTCAGCTCGTTGAACGCGCTGTTGAATATGCGGATGATTTCTGCAGACTCATTGTTGACGATGCACTTCTCTTTCTTGTCCCACAGCACTGGTACCGTCACGCGCCCCGTATAGTGCGGGTCATCCTGCGTATAGCGTTGGTGCAGGTACTGCAGGGCGTCGAGGTGGTCCCCGCTGGAGCCTTGCTGTTGGTCGAAGGTCCAGCCATGGTCCTGCATCAGCCAACTGACCACCGACACGTCGATCAATGGCTCCAGGCCTTTCAGCGCACGAACGATCAGGGTGCGGTGGGCCCATGGGCAGGCCAGCGACACGTACAGGTGGTAGCGGCCTGCCTCGGGGGCGGGCAGCTGATTGCGGCGCTGGGCGTTCTCTCGCTTGAACGTGCCGTCTTTGCCGTTTTCATACCACTGGTCGTGCCAGCGGCCATCGATCAATAGGCCCATGGTGAGCTCCTGAAACAAGTTGTTTGTCGTTGGAGCCCAGTCTAGGGAAAATCGTTCGAAGAAATAGCGCAAAGATCGGGGTTCTATTATCGGCTAAATCGATCTATCTCGAGTGTCCCAGTAGCCTTGCGCTGTTACGAACGCCTGCTCACGGTGCTGTCCCAGACCACGCAGGGCCAGGGCCATGGTCGCGATCAGGGCCTTTTCGCCATAACTGTCTTCTACTTCGCCACGCCAGAACGCCAGCAAGTGCTGGGCCTGCAAGCTGGGCGGCTTGACATGGCGGCGTTCGCTCAGCGCTGGCCATTCTTCATCCCACGCTTCACCTGCCGTGGTGCCGTAGAGATGGCTGATGACATCGGGGTTGACCTCGATTTCGCCGCCATCCCCCTTGATCACCACGGCATGGTCGCCCAGCAGGCGGCTGGCCTCGCGGTGCACTGCCTGGTAACCAGGGTGAAAGATGCTCTGCAGTCCACAGCGAGCGCCCAGCGGGTTGAGCACCCGAGCCAGCGAATGGATGGGCGAGCGCAGGCCCAGGGTGTTGCGCAGGTCGATCATGCGTTGCAGCTGCGGCGCCCAGTCGTGCAGCGGGAAGAATGCCAGCTGGTGCTGGTCCAGCGCCTTGCCGACGGCGGCCCAGTCGCGGCACAGCGGAATCTGCAGCAGGCCGAGCAGTTGCTCTGTGTACATACGCCCGGCAGTGTGTGCGCCGCCGCCGTGCATCAAGATGCGCACGCCATTGTTGGCCAGGCACTTGGCCGCCAGCAGGTACCAGGGCAGGTGACGCTTCTTGCCGGCGTAAGTGGGCCAGTCCAGGTCAACGGTGATGCGCGGCGCCTGCAGGTGGGCGCGCAGGGCCTCGGTGAAGCCTGCCAGCTCTTCGGCGCTTTCTTCCTTGTGCCGCAGCAGCATGAGGAAGGCACCGAGCTGGGTGTCTTCGACCTTGCCTTCCAGCAGCAGGGTCATGGCTGCGCGGGCCTCTTCGCGGGTCAGCCCACGCGCGCCGCGCTTGCCTTTGCCGAGAATGCGCACGAATTCGGCGAACGGGTGTTCGGCGGGGGTTTCCAGAGTGAGCGGACGAGGTTCGGTCATATGCAGTTGGTCGGCTTGGGCAGGCCCGCCAGCTTGGCGGCAAGTTTGGCGGGGGTGCCGTTGAACAGGCGGTTCAGGTGCGGGCTGTTGCCCTTTTCAGGGCCCAGCTTGAGGGCCGTGTACTTGATCAGCGGGCGCGTGGCCGGAGACAGCTGGTATTCCTGGTAGAACTGACGGAGCAGTTCGAGGATTTCCCAGTGGTCTGCCGTCAACGGGATACCTTCGCGCTTGGCCAGCGCCTCGGCGGCGTCGTGGGACCAATCTTGCAGGTCGACCAGGAAGCCATCCTTGTCCAGGGCGATCACCTGATCGCCAACGGTGAGCGTATTCATAGCCAGCTGTTGACCTTGTCGTATTGCAGCGACAGTTCGACGAACCCGGCGTAGTCCACGGCCTTTGCCAGGTCGTTGCCGACCGCGCGGGCCTGTACATCCTCGTCCAGGGCGAACAGGCGCTGGGCCAGGCCGGCGGCTTGCAAATGGCCGTGCGGCTCGCTGCCGCTGCGCAGGGCATACACGGCATCGCCGCACAGCAGCAGGGCATCTCCGGCACCGAGCAGGCGCAGGCAACTGGCCAGGCGCTCGTCACCAAACGGGGAATGGGCAATTACATGCAGGGTCTTCATCAGAGCGTTATCACCTGGTCGAAACGGGCTATCAGCGCGGCCAGCGCTGCGTCATCGAGCACTTGCACCGGCAGCGCCAGGGTATGGGCTGCCAGGCCACGACGGGCCAGGCTGTGGTTGCAGGCGAACAGCTCTTCGACACCGAACATCGGCAGCGCCTGCAGGTTGGCAGCCAGGTTCTTCTGTTGCACGGCGGCGGGTTGCTGGTCCGGCGCGAGCTGGAACACACCATCGTCGAGGAACAGCATGCCCAACGGCAGGTCGAACGCGCCGCCGGCCAGGGCGATGTCCAGCGCCTCGCGGGCAGAGGGGCCATTCCACGGTGCCTGACGGCTGATGATCAACAAGGACTTGGCCATATCAGTCGCCTCCGAAGCAGACAAGGCGATCGGCCACTTGCGCGGCCTCGTGCAGTTGGCCCAGCCCCGACAGTTCCCAGGGCTTGGGCAGGTTCACGGCCGGGCGCTGGTAGCGGTTGGCCTCGGCTTCGTCGAGCACGCCACGGCGCAGGGCGGCGGCGATACACACCACGGCGTCCAACTGATGGGTCTGTATGAATGTGCGCCACTGGCCAGCCACGTCCAGTTCGTCCTGGGGAGCGACCACGTTGGCCGAGGCACTGTGTACCCCGTCCTGATAGAAGAACAGCCGGGCAATCTCATGCCCGCCGGCCAGCACTGCCTCGGCGAAACGCAGGGCGCGCCGCGAAGAGGGCACGTGGGCCGGGGAGAACACCGCGATAGCGAATTTCATGGCTAACTCATGCAAAGGAATGGTGCCATGATAAAGCAAAAAAGCCCGCGCTCGCTTGTGCAAGCGGGCGCGGGCTACTCATTCAGTCTCAAGGTTCAAGCCTGCTCCTTGCCCTCCGGCAAGAACCAGTTCAGCACCAGCGCACAAATCCCCCCGGTAGCCACACCCGACTCCAGCACATTGCGAATCGCCGCTGGCATGTGCGCCAGGAATTCCGGCACCTGTGCCACACCCAGGCCCAGTGCCAACGACACGGCGATGATCAGCAGGGCACGACGGTCCAGCCGAGTGCTGGCCAGAATATTGATCCCCGACGCCGCAACCGCGCCAAACATGACCATCGCCGCGCCGCCCAGCACTGGCTCCGGCACAGCCTGAATCACCCCGGCAACACTCGGGAACAGCCCCAGCAACACCAGCATCACGGCAATCCACATACCGATATGGCGGCTGGCGATACCGGTCAGCTGAATCACCCCGTTGTTCTGGGCAAAGATCGAGCTAGGGAAGGTGTTGAACAGACCGGCCAGCAGTGAGTTGGCGCCGTTGACCAGCACGCCCCCCTTGATCCGCTGCATCCACACCGGCCCTTCGACCGGCTGGCGCGACACCTTGCTGGTGGCGGTAACGTCACCGATGGCTTCCAGCGAAGTGACCAGGTAAATCACCAGCATTGGAATGAACAGCGCCCACGAGAAGCCCAAGCCAAAGTGCAGTGGTGTCGGCACCTGGAACAGCGCGGCCTCGTGCATGCCGGTAAAGTCCAGACGGCCCAGGAATCCGGCCAGCGCATAGCCGACCGCGAGGGCGATGACGATGGCGCAGCTGCGCATCCACACCACCGGGATACGGTTGAGAACGACGATGATCGCCAGTACCACGCCGGACATCAGCAGGTTTTCGCCATTGGCAAAGGTGCCATTGGCCATGGCCCCAAAACCACCGCCCATGCTGATCAGGCCGACCTTGATCAGCGTCAGGCCGATCATCAACACCACGATGCCAGTCACTAGCGGGGTGATCAGGCGTTTGACGAAGGGCAGGATGCGCGACACGCCCATCTCGACGAACGAGCCTGCGATTACTACGCCAAAAATGGCTGCCATTACGCCCTCTACCGGCGTGCCTTGCTTGACCATCAGCGCACCACCGGCAATCAGCGGGCCGACGAAGTTGAAGCTGGTGCCCTGAACGATCAGCAGCCCCGCGCCAAATGGCCCGAAGCGCTTGCACTGGACGAAGGTGGCGATACCCGAGATCACCAGCGACATTGAAACGATCAAATTGGTATCACGTGCAGATACACCCAACGCCTGGCAGATCAGCAGGCCAGGGGTGACGATCGGCACGATGATCGCCAGCAAGTGCTGCAGGGCTGCCAGCAGGCCGATCAACAGCCGTGGCTTGTCCTCCAGACCAAGCACCAGTTCATTGGCAGGCGCCGCTGCGCCTGGGCTGTGTTCGTGTGAGCTCATTGCTGAAAGCTGCCCCGGAAGAAAAAAGGAGCGCATTCTACGGGGTGATGATGGATAGCGGTAGAGAAAAGCAGGATGTCGGCATGATCGACGACCATTTGCCTGCTTATCTGACTTTTTGGTCAGTTATTGCGATTGGCTGAGGGGGGCAGGTGCAGTTACAGGCATATCTCGCTTGAAACTGATGTGGAGCGGGCTTGCTCGCGATGCGCCGCGTGGGCGGCGCTCGATCTATCAGGCGCTGAACCTGTTCCGATGAACGTCCCGCAGCCCAACCCATTTCCAGCGCCTACAAAAAAGCCCGCCGAAGCGGGCTTCTTGCGGCACGGCAATCTATCAGTCATCACGACCCATGAGGCCGAACAACTGCAGCAGGCTGACAAACAGGTTGTAGATCGACACATACAGGCTGATGGTCGCCATGATGTAGTTGCGCTCGCCACCATGAATGATCGCGCTGGTCTGGAACAGGATGCAGACCGACGAGAACAGCACGAAGCCGGCGCTGATTGCCAGTTGCAGGCCGCTGATCTGGAAGAAGAAGCTGGCAACGACAGCACCCAGCAGGACGAAGAAGCCAGCAGTGATGAAGCCGCTCAGGAAGCTCATGTCCTTGCGGGTGATCAACACATAGGCCGACAGACCACCAAATACCAGCGCGGTCATGGCAAAGGCGGAGCTGACCACCTCGGCGCCACCGGCCATGCCGAGGTAACGGTTGAGGATCGGGCCAAGGATGAAGCCCATGAAACCGGTGAGTGCGAAGGTGGACACCAGGCCCCAGGCCGAATCACGCAGCTTGTTGGTAAGGAAGAACAGCCCGTAGAAGCCGATCAGCACCACGAACACGTTCGGGTAGCCGACGCGCATCTGCTGGGCAACGAAAGCCATGACACCGCTGAAGGCGAGGGTAAGCGCCAGCAGGCTGTATGTGTTGCGCAGGACCTTGCTGATCTCCTGCTGCTCGACCTGCTGGCCGTGGTGGACGGCGTAATCCTGTTCGCGCATGGCGACACTCCTTGGTAAACCTGTGGTTTCGGACGTTCAGATGCTAGGAGTCTATCAGAGCTCCTGCAACCCGCGACACAGAGAGTTTGACAGCGTGTTTCATTAAGGTATTATGGCGGCCGCAAAACGAGCTGGAAGCGTGGCCGAGTGGTTTAAGGCAACGGTCTTGAAAACCGTCGATGGGCAACTATCCTAGAGTTCGAATCTCTACGCTTCCGCCATATTCAAAGCCCTGATTATTCAGGGCTTTTTGCGTTTCTGGGGCATAGAAAATCTACCCATGGGAGCACCCTTGGGGATGGTTTATTTCGGAAGCGCTTCCGATACTTCCTTACCTGGTAGGCTTTGCCAAGGCACCGACTCGGCGATAAACCCGCTCGGTTATGTCGCCCTTGGTGTGGCCTAGAAGTACGCTGGCGTGGTCGACATCGACGATTTCGGACGCAGCGCTTGGTCGGATGTCGCGGAACTGGAATTGGCTGATACGACCAGCCAGCACTTGGTCTCCGGCGGCTACGGTTTCCTTCACTGCTTCCTCCCGGGCGTCGTCCCAACGATGGCGTAGCATGGCTGCCGTAACACGTTTTGCCTTCTCGGTCAGCAGCAGGTAAGGCGATCCGTGCTGCGCGTTGCGCGCCAGTATCTTTCGGATCAAGGCGCCAAGGCCGCTTTCAACCCCATCCACCTCAAGCATGATCCTCAGCTTCTTTTGGAGCTTCTTCTGTTTCACGCCGAGGGCCTTGAGCGTGTCATGTCGCAGATCGAGTCGATGGTGCCTGCCACCGAGATCTACAGCATCGGCGAGTGCTTCGCTTATCTGTCCGGTATTCAGGAAAACCTGACCCAATTCGGGCGAAAGCTGAGGTCCAGGATCATCCAGTGCACCGGCATACCTGTGGGGGGCGGGATCGCCGGGACAAAAAACTTGGCCAAGCTGGCCAATCACACGGCCAAGCGCCTGCAGGCCCAGACCGGCGGCGTGGTCGATATCACCGATCCGTTCAAGCGGGATTGGGTGCTGCGCAACACCGAAGTGAAAGCGGTGTGGGGCGTTGCCCGGCGGATGACTGCCCACCTTGAAGCGATGGGCATTCACACGGCGATGGATCTGGCCAAGGCTGATGCCAGGGCTCTGCGACGGCAGTTTAGTGTGGTGATAGAGAAGACTGCCCGCGAACTGGCTTGAACGCCTTGCCTGGAGCTGGACGAGGCCGAGCCCCCGAAGCAGGAAATCTGCTGCATCCGGATGTTCGGCAAGCGCCTGACCGAGTTGGCACCGATCAAGCAGGCAGTGGCCACCTACGTTGGTCACGCAGCAGAAAAGCTCCGTGCCCGGGGATCGGTTTGCAAGCGCATGCGCGTCAGCATCCACACCGGTATGTTCAACCCCGACTAGGCCCATCACGCCCAAGGGGCGTTGGTAGCGCTGCCGTACCCAACCTGCGCACGCTGCTGATGACCAGGTTGGCTACCGACGCGGTTGGCCGGATCTTCAGGCATGGGTTTCGATACAGCAAGGCTGAGGTGCTGTTAATGGATCTGCGGCAGCCAGGCGAATTCACAGAGGATTTGTTCGCGCTCAAGCAGCCGGTGGTATGTGACCGACTGATGCAGGTGATGGATGACATGAATGAGCGCTGGGGCAGGGGGACAATGCGGGCCGTCAGCGTGCTGGCGAATACGGGCTGGGGCATGAGGAGGGAGATGATCAGCCATTCCTTTACGACGCGGATCGATCAGCTGTGGACGGTGAAATGTTGAGCGTTCCAGCACCGTGGCTTGCTGAACTAAATGACGAGGTCGCTTTGGTGACGGATCCAGATGGGCGCACGGCAGTGCTCAGCGCCATGGCTTATGCCGCGCTCAGGCGGGGAGATGTCGGTGACGGCGACCTAGTGGACATGCTGGAGCTGGCTTGGGTCGATAGCCGTCACTGGCTGCCATGTGCTTCCGCCCCATTAGCCGTTGTTTGCACAAGGCGGCTCAAGCGACCTCCTCATGCTCGATCAGCGCCCATAGCCTGGTAGACTAAGCGCCTGTTGCGAGCAGCAGCAATCGGCCATGAGCGGACGCTCCAACCAATGTCAAAATGAGCTAATACCGCAAGTAGAGCGACAAAATAAAGTTCGTCTTCGCTCTGAGCACTAATAGCGACCGTGCTTTAGGCACGTCTAAATGGCCTTTGTGTAGGCTTGAGCGAACATTCGACAGCCGCATCTAGCCGCTCTTTGCTAACTACCAGGGGGCTGTTGCAGTCTAGGCTGCCAACCGCCGGCAGAAGGAACTGTTTAGCTGCTTGTTCGGGCTCTGGGCAGCGAGCCCAGCGGGACAGGGCCTTTGTCAGGTAGCGCTGATATGGCAGAAAGCGCTGCCGCCAGCGCTTATGTGCAACCCGGTTCGAACGCAGCACCATTTGAGTGAGCGCGTGATAGGCCGTGTTTTGGTGCTGTAGCAGTAGCTCATGTGCGGCTTTTTCCAGGTAGGCGCGCAGTCCTCCTCGCGCCTGGATTGGCAGTCTCGGCTCCGGCAATTGCTCCAACCAGTATTCGATCGCTGCGCTGTAGAGCTGTGCCTTGTCGCCAAAATGGGCATAGAGAGTTGCCTTGGTCATGCCAGCCGAATCGGCCGTGGCCTGCATGCTGGCATGGTCGAAGCCGAACACCATGAAAACCTCGCTTGCGGCGAGCAGCATCGCTTGCCGACACCTGTCCCGGCGCAAGTCCTTGGCGGTTGGCTGGTTCATATCAGGCCTTCCAGCACCTGAACAACAGGCTGGCATTGACGCCGCCAAATCCGAAGCCATTCGACAGCGCGTAATGCAGGGGCATTTGCCGGGCATTCAGGGCGACCAGGTCGAGGCCTGCGGCGGTCTCATCGGGAGCGGTGAGGTTGAGCGTCGGCGGGACGACCTGATCACGCAGGGCCAGTGCGGTGAAGATGGCTTCGACGCCACCGGCAGCGCCAAGCAGATGCCCGGTGCTGGATTTGGTCGAGGTGATCGCTACGCCCGATCCACCGCCGAACACGGAGCGGATGGCCGCCAGCTCGCCACGGTCGCCCACTGGCGTTGAGGTGGCGTGGGCGTTGATATGTTGCACGTCACTGGGAGCGATGCCGGCCTGGCGCAACGCCAGTTGCATGGCGCGGCGGGCACCGTCTCCATCTTCAGGTCCGGCGGTAAGGTGGTAGGCGTCGGCACTGGTGCCGTAGCCGACCAGCTCGGCCAGCGGTTGCGCGCCCCGTGCCAGGGCATGTTCCAGCGACTCGATCACCAGCATCCCTGCGCCTTCGGCCATGACGAAACCGTCGCGGTCGCAATCGAATGGGCGCGATGCTTCGTGAGGGCGATCATTGTAGCCACTGGATAGCGCGCGCGCGGCGGCGAAGCTGCCGAGCGTGACGCGATCAATGGCAGCTTCGGTGCCGCCGCACAAGGCAATATCGGCCTCACCGTTACGAATCAGCCGGGCTGCGTCGCCGATGGCCTGCGCGCCGGCGGCGCAAGCGGTCACCGGCGCTCCGAGCGGCCCTTTGAATCCATGTCGGATGGAGACCTGGCCGGCCGCCATGTTGGCCAGGAACGACGGTGCGGTGAAAGGGGACAGGCGCCGTGGGCCGCGTTGATCGGTGATCCGCACGGCCTCTGCAATGGCGCCGAAGCCGCCGACTCCTGACGCAATGATGGTCGCAGTGCGCTGGCGCTGCGCATCGTCCGTCGGCCGCCAGCCGGCCTGTGCCAGGGCTTCCTCGGCAGCGACCAGGGCGAACTCGATGAAGCGATCCATCTTCTTGCGTTCCTTGGCGGGAATGTACCGCTCGGGATCGAAGCCGGCCAGGGGATCGTCGGCAATGCCGGGCACCTGCCCGCCAACCGCGCTGCCGGTGCCTTCGCTCAGCTCAACTGGCAACGTACGGATGCCCGAGTGGCCAGCCAGCAGGCGCGTCCATACTGTCTCGCTGCCACAACCCAGAGGGCTGACGATGCCCAGGCCGGTAACGACGATTCGTGTGCAGTGTTCTCTGTGCATGGTGTTGTCTCGTACGTGAAGGGGGAAATCAGCCGAGGCCGAAAGTCTTGCGCAGGCCCGAGTCGACTGGGCCCGCCGGCATAAAGCGGCGCAGGCGTCTGAGCAAAGTGGCCTCGCCTTTAGGGGTATGGCGCATTTTCCACGTGCTCAGGGCGGCCTCGACGATTGTCGCGGCGACCGCATCGGGTAAAGGCGCCTTCTGCACATTCATTTGGATGGCCTGGGAGACGGTTGCCCGCTCGCTGTCGTAGGCAGGGATGCGCAGGGCGGCCCGTGGCGCGTTGAGGTCGAGGCTGGTCTTGGTGAACGAAGGCTCGACCAACGCGACGCGAATGCCGAAGCGCCGCACCTCGTGATCCAGGGTTTCGCCCCCCCCCCACGGCATGTTTGGAGGCCGAGTACAGACCCATGTAGGGCGCTGGCAGGAAACCGAGCACCGAACTAACGTTGACGATGCGCCCGCTGCCTTGCTGGCGCATCTGCGGCAGTACCACCTGGGTGATGCGCAGGACGCCGAAGACGTTGGTATCGAACAGCGCCTGGGCCTCGTCGATGGCGGTTTCTTCTGTCGCACCGATCAGTGTGGTGCCTGCATTGTTGATCAGTGCGTCGATGCGTCCGGCTTCCGCGATCACATGTTCGATACCCTGGCGTATCGAGGTTTCATCACGGACATCCAGGTGGATCAGCTCGACACCCGGGATGGCCTGCGATTTGGTCGGGTTGCGCACGCTGCCGAACACGCGGCAGCCGCGTCGGGCGAGCTGTTCGGCCGCCGTGCGACCGATGCCTGATGACACGCCGGTTATGACGACCACTGGAGGAATGGGCATGGCAGTTACTCTCGATCAGGGAGGGGGCTGTTCATGCAGGTTGTGCCTGCGCGACTGGCTCGTGGGGGATGGGGCGGATGCCGAACCAGATGGCGTACATGGCCGGCAGGAACACCAGGGTCAGCACGGTGCCGGCGAAGGTGCCGCCGATCAGGGTGTAGGCGAGTGTTCCCCAGAACACGGAATGCGTAAGTGGGATGAACGCCAGGATCGCCGCCAGCGCGGTGAGAATCACCGGCCGGGCACGCTGCACGGTGGCCTCGACCACGGCGCGGAACGGATCGAGACCGATCTGCTCGTTGTGGCGGATCTGCCCAATCAGGATCAGCGTGTTGCGCATGAGGATGCCGGACAGCGCGATCAGCCCGACCAGCGCGTTGATGCCAAACGGCTGCTGGAACAGGATCAGCGTCGGCACCACGCCGATCAGCCCCAGCGGGCTGGTGAGAAAGACCATGATCATCGCAGCGATCGAACGCACCTGCAGGATGATGATGATCAGCGTGACGGCCAGCATGATCGGGAACAGCGGCAGCATGGCCTTGCTGGCTTTGCCCGATTCCTCGATGGAGCCCGCCTGCGCGATGCGGTAGCCGCTCGGCAGTCGTTCGATGAGCGGTTGCAACTGCTGGCTGATAGCGGTCGAAACGTCGGGCGGCTGCAGGCCTTCGGCGATGTCGCCGCGCACGGTGAGGGTGGGTACGCGATCACGCCAACGCATGATCGGCTCTTCCATGCGTACCTCCACTTCGCCCACCTGCGACAGCGGAATGCGCTGGCCGTTGGCGCCGGCTAGGGTGAAGTCCATCACCCGCGCCGGGTCGAAGCGAATATCGCCGGCTGCACGGGCCATCACCTGCACCGTGCGGATGTCTTCGCGTACGGCGGTGACGGGTACGCCGCTGAGCAAAAACTGCAGTTGCTGCGCGACGGCACTTGAGCTCAGTCCCACCGCCTGCAGGCGATCCTGTTGCAGGTTGAAGTGCAACGTGGGGACGCGGGTGCCCCAGTCGGTATTGACCGTGCGCATCCGCGGGCTGGCCTCCATCACTTGGCGCACCTCGCTGGCGATCTCGCGCAAGCGTTGCGGATCTGGGCCACTGACCCGGTAGGCCACTGGATACGGCGAGTAGGGGCCGAACACCAATTGACTGACGCGCACCTGTGCCTCGTTGGCCAGCCCCTCGGCAATCGCCTTGCGCAGGCGATGTTTCAGAGCTTCGCGCTCATCCGGGTTGTCGGTGCGTACGACAATTTTGGCGAACGATGGGTCCGGTAGTTCCGGGCTCATGGCCATGAAGAAGCGCGGTGCGCCCTGGCCGATGTACGCCGTGACGATCTTCGCCTCTGTCTGCTGGGCCAGCCAGGCTTCGACTTTTTCCGCAGCGGCGCTGGTCTGGAGGATCGAGGTGCCATAAGGCATCTGTACCTCGACCATGACTTCGGGGCGGTCGGAGATAGGGAAGAACTGTTTCTTGACCAACGCCATGCCGAGCACGGCCGCCATGAACAGCCCGACCACTGAGCCTGCGACCAACCACTTGTGGGCGATCACCCTACCCAGAATCCGACGAAAGCGGTTATAGCGCGGAGTGTCGTAGATGGCGTCGTGACCGCCCTCGACCTTCTTGATCGCGGGCAGCAGCTTGACGCCGAAGTACGGCGTGAAGATCACCGCGACCAGCCAGGAAGCGATCAGCGCGATGCCGACGATCCAGAACATGTTGCTGGTGTATTCGCCGGCCGTGGAGCGGGCGAAGCCGTTGGGCATGAAGCCGACGGCGGTAACCAGGGTGCCGGAGAGCATCGGCGCCGCTGTGTGGCTCCAGGCATAGGCGGAGGCTCGCACGCGGTCGTAGCCTTCCTCCATCTTCACCACCATCATCTCGATGGCGATGATCGCATCGTCCACCAGCAGGCCAAGGGCGAGGATCAGCGAGCCTAGGGTGATGCGGTCGAAGTTCTTGCCAGTAGCGGCCATCACCACGAAGACCATCGCCAGGGTCAGCGGCACTGCCACCGCGACCACGACGCCGACGCGCCAACCCATGCTGACGAAGCACACCAACATCACGACCAACAGCGCCACGAAGAACTTGATCATGAACTCGTCGACGGACGCGCTGATGTTGACGGCCTGGTCGGTGACCTTGCTCAGGCTCATGCCCAGCGGCAGTTCAGCGTTGATCTGCTGCACTTCATCGTTCAAGGCCTTGCCCAGATCGAGTCCGTTCCAGCCTTCACGCATGATGATGCCGAGCAACAGGGCCGGCTCTCCGCCGTTGCGAATCAGGAAGGTGGCCGGGTCTTCGTAGCCGCGCTTGACCGTGGCGACATCGGAAAGCTTCAAGGTGCGGCCTTGGGCGATGATCGGGGTGTCGCGGATCTTCTGCAGCTCATCGAAGGCACCATCCAGACGCAGGAACACGGCCGGGCCGCGGGTTTCCACGGAGCCGGCTGGGGTCAGGGCGTTCTGCCCATTGAGCGCGGCGAACACGTCCTGCGGGCTAATGCCCAGGGTGGCCAGGCGCTCGTGGGAGAACTCGACGAAGATGCGTTCGGCCTGCTCGCCGATGATGTTGACCTTCTTCACGCCAGGTACATGCAGCAGGCGCTGACGCAGGGTCTCGGCGTCGCGCACCAGGTGGCGATGCGGCTCGCCCCTGGCCTTGAGCGCGAACAGGGCGAAGGTCACGTCCGAATACTCGTCGTTGACCAGCGGGCCGATCACCCCGGCAGGCAGTGTCTTGGCCTCGTCGCTGATTTTCTTGCGCGCCTGGTAGAACTCCTCGGGCACCTCCGAGGGCGGTGTGGTGTCGAGCAGCGACAGGGTGGTGAAGGCCAGGCCCGGGCGTGTGTAGGTTTCGCTGCGGTCGTACCAGCGCAGTTCCTGCAGGCGCTTCTCGATCTTCTCGGCAACCTGATCCTGCATTTCCTGGGCGGTGGCGCCCGGCCAGGCGGTGACGATGGTCATGACCTTGATGGTGAAGGCCGGGTCTTCTGCCCGCCCCAGCTTGAAGAAGGCGACCAGCCCCGCCAGGGAGATCAGGCAGACCAGGAACAGGGTGACGGAGCGCTCGCGTACGGCGAGTGCGGAGAGGTTGAAACGACTTTCGCTCATGGCTGGCCTTCCTCGGTTGCCGCCACGGTGGCCGGCTCGGCCAGGCGAACGGCTTGGCCGTCGCGCAGCAGGTGAGCGCCCAGAGCGACAATCCTGTCGCCCGCCTTGATCGCGCCGCTGATGCGTGCGTTCTCGTCATCCAGCGTCTGAACGCTGACGGGCGTCCACGCCACCTGCGCCGGCTCTCCGCGAATCATCCAGATGCCAGGCCCGTTGCCTGCGTCGTACAGCGCGGCGATGGGCACCTGCACTGCGCTTGGTGAAGCGGTTTGCAGGTTGCTGATTTGCACGGTGATGGTGGTGCCCAGCGGCGCATCGGCCAGCTCGCCTTCGAGCACGTAGCGCGCCTCGAAGGTGCGGGTCTGGAGGTCGGCTACATCCGACAACTGGCGCAGCTGGGTGGTGACGCTGACGTCTTGCCTGCCAAAGAGCCTGGCCTGGGCGCTCGAGCCAATTGCTGGACGCAGGGTTTCCGGCAGTTGCACCAGGGCTTCGCGTGGGCCGGCATGTGCAAGCCGCACTACGCTCTGGCCGGCGCTGACCACCTGGCCTGGCTCGGCCAGGGTTTCCATGACGATGCCGTCAGCATCGGCGAGCAACTCGGCATAGCGGGTGGCGTTACCGGCAACTTTGGCTTGGGCCTCTGCTGCACTCAGTTGCGCGCGAGCCGAATCCGCTGCCGCCTTGTACTGGTCGTAAGCGGACGCGGAAACGGCACCAGTGCTGCGTAGAGCGCGGTAACGAGCCTCGTCATCGCTGGCCTGCTGGGCCCGTGCCCGCGCTGCGGCCACCGCCTCGCGCTGGGCATGGGCGGCGAGTTGCAGATCGATAGGATCAAGGCGCAAAAGCACCTGGCCACGCTTGACGGTTTGGCCGGTATCGACCAGGCGCTGCAACACTTTGCCGGACACGCGGAAACCCAGGTCGCTCTGCACCCTGGCCGCGACGATGCCTGTGAAGGCGCGCGATGTTGCGGTTGCCGACTGGATGGTGGTGACGCGGACCAGTGGCGCGTCAGTGCGGGGATCGGGGGGCGTCTGGTCGCTACAGGCGACCAGCACGAACGGCATCACGCCGACCAGAGTGGACAGAAGAAGGTTGCGCCGGCGCATGAGGAACCCGTTGCGAAGTCGTAGGGAGCCTCACTTTGATTCTTGTGACTAATTTAGTCAATGGTCACAAATCAGGGTGACAGACTGCGCAACACCAGGTTGGACAGCAGGGCCGGCGCTTCATCGGTGGTTTCGAGCCCGTACTGGAGCAGCAGCGGGTTGAAATAGGGGCGCATGATCAGGTGGATCGCGCGGGTGGTTTCGTCCAGGGGCGTCTTGCGTTCGAAGTCGCCGCTCTGCCGGCCCTGCTGCAGGATCTCGCGAAGGGTCTGCTCGATGAAACCTTCGTAGAGCAGGGTTGCCGGCCAGCGCCCGGAGGCGGCGGAGGTGGCGATGTCGTAGAGTTTGCGATCCTGGAAGAACAGCCGCAGGCTGGCTTCCACCAGCGCCTTGAGCATGCGCCGCAGCTTCTCCGGCGGGCTGTCCACCTCATCGATGGCAGCATTCACCTCGGTCTGTATCTGCTGCAGGCAGTTCGAGCAGATCATCTCGCCGATGGCCTGCTTGGACTCGAAGAACTTGTAGATATAGGCCTTGGAAAAACCGATGGCCTTGGCCAGGTCGGAAACCGTGGTCTTCTCGTAGCCATACAGGCGGAAGTGCTCGGTCGCCGCTGCCACGATCTGATCGCGCACCTCGTGATCCACCGGACCACGTGCTGCAACTTTGGGGGAGGGGGTCTTGTTCATGGGGGGATAGCCTACAGAGCGGCAGGGTGATGGACAACAAGTGACCAAAATGCATTATGGTCACTGAGTTTGTAAATTCCCCTTTGCCCTGGAAGAAAATCCAATGCCGTCAAAGCGCACCCTCGTTGTACTGATCAGTACCAGCCTGGTGGCAGGTTGCGCGGTTGGCCCCGACTATCAGTGTCCCGAGATTTCACTGTCTGAGCGCTTTCTGGGACAGGATGCCGTCGAGCAGCGGCCTGTGAGTTCTACGGGCGATTTGATCGATTGGTGGACGGGCTTTGGCGACCCGCAACTGACTCGCTTGGTAACGCTCGCACTTCAGCAGAACCTGGATCTGGCCCAGGCCGAAGCACGTATCGCCCAAGCCCGCGCCAGCCTGGGGGCGGCCAATGCGGCGTTGTTGCCGTCCGGCTCCGTCAGCGGCCAGGCAGCACGCGCCTACCAATCGGTGGAGACGCCGTTGGGCCAGGTACTCGATTCCACACCAGGGTTGAGTGGTGTGTTGGGGCTGCGTTGGCGCCTATTCGACTTCGGCCGCATCGATGCCCAGATCGACTTGGCCAAAGGGCAGGAAGCCGAGCAACTGTCGGCCTACCGCCTCGCCGCGCTGCGTGCCACCGAGGGCGTGGAAAATGCCTTCTCGGCACTGGTCAAGCGTGAGCTGCAGGCCCGTGTGCTGGAGCAGGGCGTGGACTCGCTCAGCCGCGCGCGGCAGGCTTCTTTCGAGGCCTACCAGTAGGGCGTCGTCAGCCTGATCGAAGTGTTGCAGGCCGATGAAAACTTGTTGCGTGCCACCGATGCCCGAGCCCAGGCGCGAACCGAGTCGGCCCGGGCTGGCGTTGCGGCATTCAAAGCGTTGGGTGGTGGCTGGAAGGCGCACGACGCACTTGCGGCCAAGTGATTGCCGAGCAGCGCCTGGGCTTTACCAGTTGGTTGCTTTGTCGCCATGAGCGCCCGTTCGCATGCTTTGGCCTCTGCTGGTGGTCGTGCCAACCGTCGGCGATCAGGTCATACAACTTAATCGCTTCTTTGTCCGTTTCAACTCAGTTGCGTGATGATCCAGCCTCTCTGTTTGGTGAAATCCTTAACGCGGCAGCAGGGCGGCTGTGCACAAAGCAATGCAGGGTTGTACCGCAGCCTAGGGCCAGCAGATGGAGGTAGCCACTGGCTCGGCGGTTTGCTCAGATTGCCGGCAATCCCGGGTCTATTCCGGTCATAGCAATGGATACGTCCCAAAGTCGTTTGGCAAGCAACGGGTCTTCAGCCTGCGGCGCGCGTTTGGCCTCACCTGCAACGCCTCTGATCCTGCCAAATCCTGTTGGACCGTAATAACCACCCGGTGTGACGTCACCCGTTGCGGCGAGTAATGCCGGCCAGGCGCCTTTATCCGCACTATTTAGGAGGAGGCCCACGATCGGCAATGCCAACTGGGCCAGTCCCATGTGCCGACCCAGGCTGGTGCTTGCTACGCCAGGGTGAACGCCAACAGCCGTAATACGGGAGTGGCTTGCGCGCAAGCGACGGTCTAATTCGAAGAAAAATAGTGCATTGGCCAGCTTGCTGGCACCGTAGCGTTGTCCCTTGGAATAGCTGTGTTCGGCATTGAGGTCGTCCCAGTCTATCTTCGCCTTTCGGTGCGCGATGCTTGAGGTGACGACAATGCGTGATCCCTGTGTCTCAGCCAGCTTTGGCAATAGCAGGGAGGTGAGTGCGAACCCCCCCAGATGGTTGATTCCAAATTGGGACTCAAACCCTTGACTGGTCCGCGTCAACGGCGGGGTCATGATGCCGGCGTTGTTGATGAGTGCATCAATGCGCGGTTCGCCTGAGGCGGTGACTGCGGCTGCGCGCACGGCTTGGATGTCGCCCAGATCCAGTGGTAGCCAGGCAAGATTGGCGTTTGGCGTCAGCCGTTTGATGCACCTGATGGCTTCTTCAGTTCTCTCCTTTGCCCGACATCCCAACAGGACGCGGGCGCCCCGTGCGGCTAATACTCTGGCTACCTCGAAGCCTATCCCTGCATTGGCGCCGGTAACGATGAAGCATTTGCCTGATTGTTCAGGGACATCTGTTTCTGTGAAACCGTGGTGACGTTGCATACCTACCTCTGAATTGAGTGATTACATGCTCATTTATTTAGCAAAAAATTAAGCTGTAGATCCTTTCCAAAACAGCTCAAAGGCTGCGAGTCCAATGGACTCCCGTTCGCTTGGCTTTGCGGCAATGGCATTGATCGTAATATCTGCCAAATCGAACAGGATCGTATCGATATAGAAGGCGATACGGTCAGATGCAGCATGCCCAGCCAGGCACTGCTCCACGATCAAGCGAGGCTCCCGGAACAGGGCGTTACAGCGATTTCGGCTTTCGCTGGTCACGCGCTCAGATACTTTCAGCTGGATCAACGTCTTGCGCGATGCAGCATGGTTCAACCCCCACTCGAGCAAACGACTCCAAACGATGAACAGTCGCTCTCGTGAAGAGGCATTCTCCGGATAGGGGGCTGACATTGTCGCCGCAAGTTTGGTCTCAATCTCAATGAACAACTGGTTCAGCAAATCATCCTTGGTAGGAAAATAGGTGAACAGGGTGCCCTCTGAAACCCCCGCCGCCTTGGCGATCCTGGCGGTAGGAGCACTGATCCCTACTTGGGCAATGAGGTCGGATGCTGCGCTGAGCAAGGCATCACGCTTTGCCTCACTTAAAGGGCGTGCCACAAGCAAGAACTCCTAAATGAGTGAGTGGTTGCTCAACTATATTGGAGTGCGTATGGAGAGTTCAAGCACTGGACAGCGCATTGCAGTTCGCCATGCTTGCAGAGCACGGCGTCCGCTTCGCTGGGCTGGTCTACGCAGCAGCCGGGGCACCAGGAGCCAGCAGGCATTGGCTGCTGGCTCCTAGTGCCCGAGTCAAGCGATAGGTCATCACCACGCAGAGAACATGACGGCGTTCTAGCGTTCCGTCAGAGGGAACTGTGCCTGCCAAGCTTCAGAGCAATTGCCCACCCGAAATGTCGAAGGTTGTGCCGTTCGCCCACGCCATGTCATCGGACAGAATAGCGGCTACCGCAGCGCCAATATCGTCTGGCAGACCGACACGCCCAAGTGCGATGCCTTGCGCCACGTAGGCGTTTATATCTTTGTTATCGCGTACTGCGCCACCGCCGAAGTCGGTCTCGATGGCTCCAGGGGCAATTGCATTCACCCGGATCTGGCGCGAGCCAAGCTCTATGGCCATGTAACGGGTCATCACTTCGAGTGCAGCCTTAACTGCCGCGTAAACGCTGTAGCCCGGCAGAGTAAAGCGCACAAACCCGGACGATACGTTCAGGATACGACCGCCGTCTTGCATCAGCGGCAACAGCTTTTGGGTCAGGAATACAGGGCCTCGAAAATGCGTGGCAACCAGCGAGGCGAATTGTTCTTCAGTCGCGTCGACGAAGTTTGCAAAGAGCCCGTTGCCAGCATTGTTGATGAGAAAGTCGAAGCGCTCACGATCGAAAACGTGCTTTAGCGTGTTACTCAATACGTCGGAAAAAGTCTGATAGTTGGCGGTATCGGTTAAGTCGAGCGCTAGCATTGTGGCCTTGCCGCCCAGTATTTCGATTTCTTGCTTCAACGTCTCGGCTTCCGCCATGCCGCTGCGATAGGTTCCGATGACATGGATTCCGCGTTTGGCGAGGTGAAGCGCCATGTTGCGGCCAAGGCCACGGCTGGCGCCAGTGATGAGTGCGATCTGATTGGTCATGAGTTTTCTCTGCTATCTGCTAGGTTAGGCACGCCTCACGGCGCACTCTGGACCTGCCCAAGATAGGTAATGACCGGGTTGCAGCCCACGCCCAATAGACTCAATTCCTTGCCTGATTGTCTCATACAAATTGCGCGCTGCTGATACGTTGGCATAATTGGCCGATGAACAAAGACCTAGCGCCGCATCTCGATATAGCTCTGCGCCATGCGCCTCCGGGGTTGACTGCCACCTGCATTCCGCGTGTGGATATCTGCGTGGGGCAAGGCTCCACAGGCAAGGCGCCATGCCTGTATCGCTCAATGATCTGCTTCATCCTGCAAGGCTCGAAGCGCATTGCGCTCAACGATAACCTACTGAGGTACGGCAGCGAGCACTATCTCATCAGCGCTCTGGATCTGCCTTTGGTTGGGCAGATTTTTGATGCGCCAGAAGGGCAGCCCTATGTCGCGGTATCGCTAGTGCTCGATCCCGCCATTCTGACGGAGTTGGCGGCGACCATCGCGCCGGTGCGCGAGAACGAACAGAGGGGCATCGGTATCACGATAAATCCGATGACCGCACCGCTGCGTGACACATTACTACGTCTGTTGTCGTTGCTCGACACGCCTGACGATATAGCGGTTCTCGGCCCCATGGTCGAACGTGAGTTGCTCTATCGTCTCCTCCAGGGGCCCCAGGGACGACTGCTGCGACAGATTGCCCAACCTGAGGGGGCACTGGGTAGCATCCGGCGAGCGGTTGCCTGGATCAGGGACAACTACACGACGCGACTGCGCATCGAGCAGTTATGCGCGGCGAGCGGTATGAGCCGGGCAAGCCTGCATCGTCATTTCCTGTCACTGACGGGGCTCAGTCCTATCCAGTACCAGAAGCAGCTTAGACTGCAGGAGGCTCGCCATCTTCTGCTGGCCGGCGAGTATCGTGCTGCCGATGTGGCGTTCGCCGTCGGCTATGAAAGCGCGTCACAGTTCAGCCGTGAGTATCTCCGCCAATTCGGCGCACCACCCGCCCGCGACGTACGCGAGATACGGCAGGCGATTGGCGCCAAGAGAAGGGTATGAGCGGAGAGTAACTTAGCTGTGAATGAAAGTTGATCTTGGCCGTTTTCAGGACGTTATCGGCTCGGCTCCATGAGCGACCAAAGCTGCAGGTTCACAAGGCCTACTTTTGGCCGATAGCTGTCTTACGCGAGGGGCAGCGATGGGTCCAGGCTGTGTGAAAAGACCGGCGGTTGTCTAACCTTCTGATCGTCGGGATCGTGGCGGGGACGATCATGAAGTGGTTCATTGAGGGTGAGGCTCGGACGCAAGTCACGCTGCTGCCGGAGTGCCTGGAAGATTACATAACCGAAGAAATCCCAGTTCGGGTGATCGACGTTTTCGTCGATGAACTCGAACTGGGAGTACTGGGGTTCGAGGGTGTTGATTCGGCTGTAACGGGGCGTCCGGCCTGCCATCCAGCAGTCCTGCTGAAAATCTACATCTATGGATACCTCAACCGGATTCAGTCCAGCCGCCGGCTTGAGCGCGAGGCAGAGCGCAATGTCGAGCAGATGTGGCTAACGGGCCGGTTGGCTCCCGACTTCAAAACGATTGCCGACTTTCGTCGAGACAACGGTAAAGCCAGTCGCAGCGTCTGCCGGCAATTCGTAGTGCTTTGCCGTAACCTCAATCACTTAACCCAGTCGATCATCGCCATTGACGGCAGCAAATTCAAAGCCGTGAATAACGGCTGAGCGAAAAAATAGAAAAGCTGAAACAGCAGATGATGAAGCTCAAGGACATTGAAGCGCAGCTTCACGCCAGCCCAGATCAGCAAATCGCTCTTACCGATCCTGATGCACGCTCAATGGCCACGAGCGGCCGAGGTACTGGCACGGTTGGCTACAACGTACAAACAGCAGTCGATGACAAACACCATTTGATCATTGCCCATGAAGTCACCAATGTTGGAAATGACCGAACGCAGCTGAGCAATATGGCGAACCAGGCACGCGAACAGATCGGCGCTGAGTCGCTGACAGTGGTAGCCGACCGAGGCTATTACAAAGGTCCGGAAATCCTTGCTTGGGAGCAGGCCGGGATCACCACTTTTGTACCGAAGCCGCTGACATCAAGCAGCAAAGCGGAAGGCCGATTCGGCAAGCAGGACTTCATCTACATCGCTGCATCGGCTGAATACCGATGCCCTGCGGATCAACTACTGACCCGCAGGCATTCTTCGGTGGAAGACGACATGTTGCTGCACTCCTACTGGTTCTCTGGCTGCCAGAGTTGTTCCATGCAGAAGCAGTGTACGACGGGTAAGGAACGCCGGTTAGCTTCTTTCGCTACTCGACCTACTTACTTGCGTTTTCACACAGCCTGGACCCAAAGTGGCCCTTCGCAAAGTACCGCGATCGGCCAACGGCAGTAATGAGCCGCCGAGGAAAGCTAGGCCAGCCTCCACGTTATTCAAAAGAGTTAGACTGAGCCCAGTATTTTTAATCGCTAATGGTGGTTCCCATGAAACACTGGCTTCCTCTGCTGCTCACTCTGCCTCTGTCGCACACCCAAGCTGCGGGACCTGCCTTCAACTGCACTCAGGTCGTGGCCGGCAGCATCGAACAACAAATCTGCCAGAGCGAGTCGCTCTCGGCACTAGACCGGCAAATGGCCGAGGTCTATACGGCCGCGCAGCAGAAGGCCGGCAATGAACATCCGCCGGTGCTCAAGGCCGAGCAACGGGGCTGGATCAAGGGCCGCAACGATTGCTGGAAAAGCGCGGACCAGCCTACCTGCATCGCCGACAGCTATCGCCTGCGCATCGCCGAACTGCAGGCGCGCTACCGGCTGGTCGAGGCCAACGGCCCGGTGTTCTACCAGTGTGACGGCAACCCGGCCAAGGAAGTGGTTGCCAGCTTCTTCCGCACCGAGCCGCCCACGGCCATCGTCGAGTTCGGTGACCGCAGTTCGCTGATGTACCTAGAACAGACGGCAAGCGGCGCGCGCTACCAGGGACAAAATGAGAGTTTATGGGAGCACCATGGCGAGGCCATCGTAGTGTGGGGCTATCAGGGGCCGGAAATGCGCTGTACAGCGCGTTGAAAGCCATCTGGAGGGAGCCTATGCACCGATTTCTATCACACAGCCTGCTGACCAGCAGTCTGGTGCTGTCGTAAACCACCCAGGCCGCCAACAATGCGGAGGCGGAACTACGCCGACTGCAGGATGAAACCCGAGAGAACCCGCGAAGCCAGTCGCAATTTCTGTGGTGTTTCGCAAGTAACGCTCATATTTTTCGGCCTAGCAGCCTCGGCTGCACGGCCGACGCTCGCCAAGATGTGATCGGCCTTTCGATGCCAGCGAAAGGGGCGGCGGTTGGCGTTATGAGTGGACAGGTAGTACTCAATAGACTCCTCTAGATCTTTCACGCTGGTATGTGCCTGGCGCTTGATCCATTTCTCGCTCAGTGTCGAGAAGACGCGCTCCACCAGATTCAACCAAAATGCCGAAGTAGGCGTGAAATGCACCGGGTAGCGCGGATACGCTGCCAGCCACGCTTTTACTTTGTCAGTCTTGTGTGTCGCGTAGTCGCATGCTCTGTGCGATGCGCAAACAGACGGGGGGCGATTAGTCATTCAAGGTGCTCGAATATGCCCAACTCAAAGCTCTGGTACCCGAGATCGGCCCGCGTGTGGCCGCCGCGACTTCGGCCTGCCAGCATGGTCTGGATGTCGCCCTGCTTGACGAACAAGCCGTCCCGGGTGGGCAGATCGGCGGCCAGAGTCGCACCTTGCGTGCGGCGAAAATCTTGCTGGCCACCGGCGCACAGGAGCGGCCGGTCCCCTTCCCGGGCTGGACCCTACCCGGCGTGATGTTGCTGTTGATTGCCTGGCAACTGCACAAAGCTGGCGGGCCGATCAGCGCAGTGCTGGATACCACGCCGTCAGCCAACTACTTCAAGGCACTGCGCCATGGGGTCGGGGCGCTCCGGGGCTGGCGCATGCTGCTCAAGGGGCTGGGCTATCTACTCTCGCTGCGCAAGGCTGGGATCAAGATGCGCAGCGGGGTGACGCAGCTGCGCGCCTACGCCGACAGCAGCGGCCGCCTGGCGCAAGTGCACTTTCAGCATCAGGGCCGTAGCCAGTTGATTAACTGCCAGTCACTCCTGGTGCATCAGGGCGTGGTGCCCAATGTCCAGTTGACCTGCGTGATGGATGCGCGACATTCATGGCACGAACAACAGCAATGCTGGCATCCGCAGATCGATGCCTGGGGCGAAACTTCGATCAACGGTGTTTTCGTCGCCGGCGACTCAGCGGGGATAGGTGGCGCATTAGCTGCAGAGCACTTCGGGCGCCTGACGGCCTGTCAAGTTGCCTGCCAACTGGGACGCCTCTCCAGCACTGAACGGGACAGGTTGGCACGGCCGGTGCGCCAGACCCTGGGCGGGTTGATGGCTATCAGGCCGTTTCTGGATGTGCTTTACCAACCGGCAGCCGAATTTCTGCGGCCGGCTGATGACACAATCGTCTGTCGTTGCGAGGAGGTCAGTGCCGGCGATATCCGCCGCTTCGTGGGGGGGGGCTGTAGCGGTCCGAATCAGACCAAGGCTTTTAGTCGTGCGGGCATGGGGCTCTGTCAGGGCCGCATGTGTGGCCTTACTTTGGCGCAGATCATTGCCGCCGAGCGCAATGTCGACATCGAGCAAGTGGGGTATTACACCATCCGTGCGCCGATCAAGCTGCTTTCCCTGGGGGAGCTGGCTTCGCTTGTGAGCCGTGGGGGCAAGCAGTAGCCTGTCATTTCAACATGAAACTTCAATAGGAGAAGTGATGAGCATTAGCCGATATGAAACAGCCGCGCGCATGAGCCGAGTCGTGGTTCATAACCAGACTGCCTACTTATGCGGCCAGGTCGCAGAGGACCGTAGCGCCGGCATCGCCGAGCAAACACGCACCATGCTGGCTAAGGTCGATGCGCTGCTGGAGTCGGTCGGCAGCAACCGTGAGCAGTTGCTGTCGGCCACCATCTACCTGAAGGATATGAGCCTGTTTGCCGAAATGAACAGTGTATGGGACAGCTGGGTGCCGTCAGGCTTCGCCCCTGCGCGTGCCTGTGTCGAGGCTAAGATGGCCAGCCCAGAGTTGCTGGTAGAAATCTCGGTGATTGCAGCCATTCCTCAGTAGTTTCATCTGCTGCGCGCTGGCTCTTATTCACTTACTGCCTGCTCAGCTTTCAGAGTAAGACCGCGGCGGACACAGTAAGAAAACCGGTTGACCTGTTATGAGGAGGGGCTGTATTACCAGTCAGCCCCTGTTTCTGTAGACTACTTCGAATGATCTATCCTGGCCGTTAGTTGCCCTTCGTGAAGGGCAACAGTCGGTCTAAATGGGTATTTTTATTATGGTTCAAGTCCTTGCTTAAGTTTTGGAGCATACCTAAGAAGCGAGAGGGAGTCACAGGTTCTATCTTGTAATGATTTATCTGCTGAGCAAGGTTCTAAGCCTGCTCCAGGATTTGGAGTTGCGCTGAAGAATGATGAATGCATGGCGCGAAATAAAATTAATCTAAGTTATAGGGTTTCTCGTTGTGATGCTTAAAGACTCCTTGGAGAAAGTCCGGTTTCGAGCTGGGTGAGTTACTTCTTTCATCATCCTGAAGCGCCATCACAAATTATGAGCATTGATATAACCCCTATTGGCGAGCTTTAAGTGCTTTGACAGTTGCTGGCGGATCTGGTAAAAATGGAGCTTCGAAAGCTTATCTCTCAATCGGCCCGGAAGGCTGATCGATTATCGAAATAATCTAAGATAGGGGGTCCGCCACAAAGTCCATCAAGGAATGTCTGACTATGGCTCTAAAACCTTGGCAGCGTCGTGTTTTTTATGTGAGTTTGTACGAATGTTTCGCGATTGCATTTTCTTCTTTTATATTGGCCTACTTAGCCGGCGGTAAGCCAATTGAATCGACGCCAGTCGCAATATGTATTTCTGTCATCGCCACAACTTGGAATTTCGTCTACAACACCGCATTTGAATACTGGGAGTCTCGACAGCTTATCAAAGCCCGCAGCTTGTTAAGGCGAGCTACCCAGGCGATTGGCTTCGAGGTTGGTTTGATATGCTTCATAATCCCGGTGTACATGTGGTGGTACCAGATTGGCTTCTATAATGCCATTCGAATGGAAATCGCCATTCTGGTGTTTTTCTTAGTCTATTCTTTCTCTTTCAGCTGGTTGTTTGACCGTCTGTTCGGTTTGCCGGTCAGCGCACGTTCGTTAACGGCGAGTTCTACTGAAAATTAGACATGTATGACTATTGGCGAACTCTGAAAGCACAAAAATCGATTCCAAAACTGAAACGGCGACCCTTGGATTTTGCGGCCTGTAGTTGTGCCGTTTCGTCAATGTTTTGGAAGCGATTTTGCCGTGCAGTCCACACAGGGCGTGGATTTGTGCCACGGTCTTGAAACCGTCGATGGGCAACTATCCTAGAGTTCGAATCTCTACGCTTTCGCCATACAAGTACTTGATTTCATTGATGTTCGCAGCCGCTTGACCCTCAAATGGGAGCGTTTTGGGAACACTTTGGGAATGACAGGCAGAAGAAAGGGGCCCTTGCGGCTAATGCCGGTCAGTTAAGCCAAATGGGGCTGCTTTGCAGCCCTTCGCGGGCAAGCCCGCTTCTATCAAACAAAAGATAACCCACTGTTCTTTCTAGCGAAAAAACAGGCGCGCGGGGTAAATGGCGGCGAAGTGTTCACTCTTCTATACGTGGTCACAGCAAGCTGTGCCGACAGGGATTAACGCCGATGCCATTTGGGCCACTCTCTCATTCGGGAGCAAAGCAGCACACCAGTGCGGTCTACGGCCTCTTTCCCGCGCATTGGGAACCATAGCAAAGTATTCGGCGGCTGACCTACCCGGATCAGTCGGCGAATGCTTTTCTAGATCTCGATGTCAGTGCAGATCTGACGTCATGCGCATCCTGTTTGCTGTGCGACAGCGCAGCCCGGAAGGGCTGGGTGA